>JAZFSU010000172.1:0-5537 GCA_036446335.1 Dehalococcoidia bacterium
CCGCCGATGACCTCGATGGCATCGACGATGTCATACGAATACTTCTGGAGGCGTTGCTGCAACTCGCGGTCTATTGTCAGCATGGGCGCTGTGCAGAAGGAATCTCCGGTGTGAACGCCCATGGCGTCGACGTTCTCGATGAAACATACCGTGACCTTCTGGTTCTTGGCGTCCCGCACTACCTCCAGCTCCAGCTCCTCCCACCCGAGGACGGACTCCTCCACCAGCACCTGGCCGACAAAGCTGGCCGACAACCCGCGACTCCCCACCGTGCGCAGTTCCTCGACATTGTAGACCAGCCCCCCACCGGTGCCGCCCATGGTATAAGCGGGGCGAAGCACCACCGGGAATCCGAGTCTCTCGGCGATCTCCTCCATTTCTTCGACGGTGTGAGCGATCTCACTTTGTGGCATCTCTATGCCAAGGCGATTCATGGTCTCCTTGAAGATCAGACGATCCTCGCCGCGCTCGATAGCATCAACGTTCACCCCGATTACCTTGACCCCGTACTTCTCCAGCACACCCGCCTTGGCCAGCTGGGAGGAGAGGTTCAGGCCCGACTGCCCGCCAAGATTGGGCAGCAAGGCATCGGGCCGTTCCTTGTCGATGATCTTGGTCATTGTCTCGAGGTTGAGGGGCTCGATATAGGTCACATCTGCCGTGCCGGGATCGGTCATGATGGTAGCAGGGTTGGAATTGGCGAGCACGATCTCATACCCGAGCTTTCTCAAGGCCTTGCAGGCCTGAGTGCCTGAATAGTCAAACTCGCAGGCCTGGCCGATAACAATGGGTCCGGAGCCAATGATCATTACCTTATTAATATCATTACGCTTGGGCACACAAGCCTCCCTCTCAAGAACTTTCTGACGTCTGCACGCAGCCTCAGTTGGCGGCGCCTTGGCTGACCAGGGTCCCGCCGCTGTTGTAGGCAATGGCTCCGCGAACCACTGTAACCACGACCCTGCCTTTGAGCACATGGCCGGTGAGCGGCGTGTTCCTGCCTTTCGAGACGAACTCGTCGGGGTTCACCACCCACTCCGCCTCCGGATCGAACACCGTGACATCGGCCGAAACGCCCGCCTGCAGCGTTCCGAGGTCCGACCGCCGCAGGATCGACGCCGGGCCACGCGTGAGTCTCGATATCAGCGTCACCAAGTCGATCCTGCCCTGATGCACCAGCCCCATCAAGCTGCCAAGCGCGGTCTCGAAGCCACTGATACCAAAGGCTGCCTCGTTGAAGGGGCAGGCCTTGTCCTCCCTTGTATGGGGAGCGTGGTCGGTGGCAACAGCTTCGATCACCCCTTCTTGCAGACCACGCACGAGTGCAGCAACATCGCCCTCCGTTCGCAACGGAGGATTGACCTTGGCGTTTGTGTTGTAGTCGGCAAGCATCTCCTCGGTCATCGTCAGATGATGCGGGGTCGCTTCGGCCGTCACGTCGACGCCCTCCGACCTGGCCCGGCGGATCAGTTCCACCGAGCCCGCGGTGCTCACGTGAGCGATGTGCAGCCTGCCTCCGGTCGACCTCGCCAGCTCGATGTCTCTGGCGACAATGCTCTCTTCTGCAGCAGCCGGTATGCCGCTGACCCTCAGCCGATCTGCCATCGGGCCCTCATTCATGACTCCGCCACGGCTCAGGGCCAGGTCTTCACAATGGTCGATCACGGGAAATCCGGACTCCCTGCTATACTCCAGGGCACGGCGCAACAGTTGAGCGTCCGATACCGTGCTGCCATCGTCGCTGAATCCTGCAACGCCTGGCGCTGAAAGCTCGCCGAGATCGGCGAGCTCGTTTCCTGCCCTGCCCTTGGTAATACACCCGACAGGCAGGACCTTGACAACGCCCTCCATAGCCGCCAAAGCCCTGACGTATTTCACCGTATCCCCTGTGTCGATCGGGGGATCGGTGTTTGGCATGCAGCAGATCGTGGTGAAACCACCTCTGGCCGCTGCTCGGGTTCCGGTTGCGATCGTCTCCTTCTCCTCGAATCCGGGCTGGCGCAGGTGGCAGTGGAGGTCAACGAAGCCGGGGGTCACTACCATCCCGCTGGCGTCGACCAAGAAACAGCTCTCAGGAAGGCGAGTCGCCTCTTGAGCACTGATCCTGACAATCTTGCCGTCGGCTATGAGCAGGTCACCGATCGCGTCGACCCCCTGGGAGGGATCAATGATACGACCGCCCCGAACGAGCAGGCTACTGCTCCAACCGCCGGAATCCCGCATGCTCACTTGCTCCCCTTGCCGCTTCTTCCCCGAAGGCTCCTGTCGCCGGGCTTGAATCCGCGCTCCCTGGCATCAGCCTCCGATGCAAACACGATCAGGTTCTCCGGCTGGATCTTGCCCAGCAAGGAGCTGTCCGCTCGATGAAACTTCTTGTGTTCCGCAACGCCCTGATGCCATTTGGTGCTTGCAATGAATTTGGGATTGCACTCGTGCTCACAATAAACGCACCTCAGCGTCAGAGGACTATCTGACACCAGGTGGAACTTGTGCCTGATGTACCCCGCTTCGGTCCCCTTCGCGGAAACACAGTCCTTGTTGAGGCACCTGACACCGGTGTCGTGCTCATAGAGCGGATAGTCTTTCTTCTGCGCATAGCCAGGGCTCGTCCCCTGCGGAACACCAACGCTACGAGCCCCGAGAAGAGCGGATATCAGGGCCATTCTGATCGGCACGCCCCGCGCCGCCTGCACGAAGTACATGCTCCGTGGGTCAGCGTCAATCTCGTAGGCAAGCTCATCAATGCGTGGCAGTGGATGCATGACGATCGTCTTCTCGAACCCCTTTCCTTTGAGGAGTCTACTGTCCACAACCGGATGGGCCTTGCCCTGCTGACCATCCTCTGCAGCATTCTCGTGCCGCTCCTTCTGAAGCCTGGTGACGTAAAGGGCGTCCACCCCTTTTTCCATCTCGATTTGAAATCCGACGGCCGGTATGTTGGCGAGCTGATGTGGGCCGCTGGGAGTCACGTACATTGCGTCGAGCGGGAACAAGCCCTTCTCGTCGGCGTTGTCTGCGCCGTCATACTTCTCCAGCCTGCCAACATACTCGGTGGTGAGCTTTCTCATGACGTGTGCGGGCATCTCAAAACCAGGGCTGGGACGGAAGTGAATAGTGGCCCCGAACCTGGCCAGCGCATATGCCAATGAATGCACCGTCCTCCCGTATTTCAAGTCCCCCCACAGGGCGATCTTCAACCCCTCAAGCGTCTTTCTCTCTTTCTTCAGCGTGTAGAGATCGCAGAGAGTCTGGGTGGGATGTTCATGACCTCCGTCACCAGCGTTTATCACGGGAACGTCAGCGTAGTCGGCCACAACCCTGGCCGCTCCCTCCCATGGGTGCCTGATGACGATAATGTCCGCATAGCTCCCCACAACCCTCGCCATGTCGGCGATGCTTTCGCCTTTTGCCAGCGAGGTGTTCCCCATCTCCGCCACAGATATCACTCTGCCGCCCAGCCTGTTCATCGCAGCCTCGAACGACAGCCGGGTCCTGGTACTCGGCTCGAAGAAGAGGCTCGCCATTATCATGCCCTGGCACACGTCCGCCTGCTCCCTCATCGCGTCGGAGAACTCGTCCGCCAGACCGAAGATGGCCTCGATCTCCTGGTTCGAGAGATCATCTATGGTTATCAGGTCCCTATGTTTCAGGCTCATTGCCACCCCAGCCATCTCAGGTCTGCCCCTGCCCTTCCTGAGCTGAATTCATGACCACGACCTCGTCCCTGCCATCGGTCTCCCTTAAGCGCAGCTGCACGCGCTCATACCTTGACGAAGGAACGTTCTTCCCCACGAAGTTGGCCTTTATGGGAAGCTCGCGATGCCCCCTGTCTATCAACACAGCCAGCAGGATGCGCCGGGGGCGACCGAAATCGCCGAGGGCATCCATGGCAGCACGAACGGTCCTTCCGGTATACAAAACGTCATCGACCAGGACAACATTCTTGCCTGTGACGTCAACGGGGATGTCGCTGGGCCGTACAGCCGGTTTGACGCCAAGCAATTGAAGATCATCGCGGTGCAACCCGATGTCGAGAGCACCGACAGGGATGGCGGTCTTCTCGAAATCCCCGATCGCGTCGGCTATGCGCTGGGCCAGAGGCACGCCGCGAGTGTGAATGCCAACGAGCGCGAGGTCATCGCAGCCGCCGTTGCATTCGACTATCTCGTGCGCGATACGAACCAGCGCCCGCCGCACCCTGTCTTCTGTCAGCACCACCTTTTCGGGCACAAAAAAAACTCCGCCATTGTCTGGCAGAGGTTCTAGAGCCTTATCTGAGTCGGCCCGATTCAGGGCACTCATATATCTCCCTTCTCAGTCTCTCAGGGCTGAGTTAAAGGTCCTGGCTGACTAGATTATACCCGCTGGCCGCCCGGCAGGCAAGAGGTTTTGGGGGATTGTTGACACGGAAAACAACGAACCGGAAGGTCTCCAGAAAGACTGCCGACGACTACTCCGAGCGTCCGCGCTGTTCCTTCAGCTTCTTTATCGCTACCGGAAGTGCGGGAAGGAGATCGCTCGCCAACATGCCGGCATCGCCCAGATCCTGCCTCACCATGTCACCCGCCATACCATGCAGGTGGACGCCACAGCACGCTGCGTTGAATGGAGAAAGCCCTTGAGCAAGCAGACCAGCGATGGCACCGGAGAGGACGTCCCCCGTACCCGCTGAGGCCAGCCCGGGATTGGCCATCGGGTTCAGCTTCGCCTGACCGTCCGGGGCGGCAATAACAGTGTATGCTCCTTTAAGAACGACAACCTTCCGCCACTTTGCGGCAAACCTGCGCGCCGTCTCAATTCGATCAGCCTGGATTTCGTCCACGGACAGGCCGGTCAGCCTCGCCATCTCGCCCGGATGAGGCGTCAATACTGCCTGAGCATCGAATCGCTGGTGCCAGTCAGGTGTCTCGGCCAATGTGTTGAGGGCATCAGCGTCCAGAACCAGAGCCTGGCCCAGTGGCATGGTCAAAGAGGATAGAGCCTCCCTGACAAAATCCATAGTCGAAGGGTGCTGCCCCAGCCCGCAGCCCAGCAGCAATGCGTCATACCCTGTGGCCTGCTCCACCAGAATAGAGGCTGCTTCATGGCCGATTATGCCTGCGTCGGCTTCGGGCAGAGGCAAGTACGTGGTCTCAACCAGCTGCGCGGCCAGGGTCGGCTGTAGACCGCGAGCGGTGGCCAGGGTCACAAGGCCTGCTCCGACTCTGTGGGCCGCATTACAGGCCAGATAGGCCGCCCCGATGTAGTTTATCGACCCCGAAGCCACCAGAACCTTGCCGAAACTCCCCTTGTTGGCGTTCAAGGGGCGAGGGGGCAGCACAGACGCGACCCAGTCCGACGTGATGAGTTCCGTCGAGATGTCGTAGGCCAGGCTTTGCGGTATCCCGATGTCGGCAACGATGAGCTTGCCCACCTTCTCTGCACCGGGAAAGCCGAAGAGCCCGACCTTGGGGCAGCCCAGCGTAATGGTGGCATCGGCGGACAGGCACGCCGGGTCTGCGGACCCGGTGTCGGCGTCCAGTCCCGATGGCAGATCG
>JAZFSU010000173.1:0-3154 GCA_036446335.1 Dehalococcoidia bacterium
AACGGACTGTTGCTCGGCGCTGCCCACGAAAGGAATATGGAGGGTATCTGCTTGCTTGGCGAAACCCCGAGATACACCGCCAAGATGGCGAACCCCAGCGCATCAAGGGCCGTGCTCAAGGTCCTGTCCCACCTTCTTGAAGTGGAGATCGACATGACTGAACTCGAAGAACTCGCTTCGAGCACCGACAAGCAGATGAAGGAAATCTCAGACCGGCTGAGACGAGAGTACCTACAGCACTTCACGAAGCCAATCTGGGAACGAGATGAAGGCTCGGAGAACGGTTGAAGTCCGGGTGGGCTCGCTACTGCGAAGTCGGAGCTTCTTCGGCTGGCGCTTCCTCGATCGGTGACCCCTCGGCTGCCGGAGCTTCCTCAGGAGATACCGGCACCGGCTCGTTGAACAGCGCCTCAAGCGCTTCGCCCTCGAGCGTCTCGTCGACCATCAGGCGCTGAGCAATCTGAACCAGCTTGGGTCGATTCTCAGCCAGAATCCGCACGGCCTCCGAGTGAGCGTTATCCACAAGGGCGCGGATCTCGTGGTCGATCTCATCTGCCACTGTGTCGCCGTAGTCCTTCTGGTCGTCCACCATCCTCCCCAGGAAGACCATTTCCTCTCTGTGGCCGAACGTGCGCAGACCCAGGCCACCCAGGGTGTTCCTGCCTTTGACACACACCTTGACACCATTCGCACCCGCATTGGCCCCCTGTTGCCGCAAGAATTCCACCAGGCTGAAGTCGGCCTCCTTTCGGGACCGGTATTGGCGGCCGTCTTTGGTTCGAACCAGAAGGTCGTCGCCATACACTTCGATGGCCTCCACATTGCCTGCCAGAACCTCCTCTATAACCGTGCTGATGGACGCCTCCTCATAGTTAAGTCCCTCGCTCATCCCATACTCTTTGATCATCTTGCGGGCAACCGTAGTGACATGCTCAATATCACTCTGCGCCCCGGTGGTCACCTCTTGCCTGCCAAAGACAAGCTCCTCGGCAGCCCTCCCGCCGAGAGAAGTGGTCAGTATGTCCCGCAGCTGCACTATGGAGTACAGGTGGCGGTCTTCGGTGGGCAGCTGCTTGGTGTAGCCGCCCGCCATGCCCCTGGCAACGACTGAGACCTTGTGCACGGGATCAGCATGGGGCAGCATGCGAGCCACCAGGGCGTGACCCGCCTCATGGTAGGCAACGATTTCCTTTTCCTTCTCACTGATGATGCGGCTTCTGCGCTCGGGTCCTAGCTGGACGCGGTCAATTGACTCCTGGAGCTCGTCCATGCCGACCGTTTTCTTGTTGCGCCTCGCCGCCAGGATGGCAGCCTCGTTCACCAGATTCGCCAAGTCTGCGCCGCTGAACCCCGGGGTCTGCTTGGCTATGATCTCCAGATCGACGTCATCCTCCAACGGCTTCCCTTTGGCATGAACCTTCATGATAGCCGTGCGCCCCTGGATGTCAGCCTGGTCCAAAACCACTCGGCGATCGAACCTGCCGGGGCGGAGAAGCGCTGGGTCGAGTATGTCGGGGCGGTTGGTCGCTGAAAGGACGATAACCTTGGTGCTCGAGTCAAAGCCATCCATCTCCACCAGGATCTGGTTGAGTGTCTGCTCCCTCTCGTCGTGGCCGCCGCCGAGGCCAGCCCCACGATGCCGGCCCACAGCGTCAATCTCATCCACAAAGATGATGCATGGGGCATTACGCTTGGCCTGATCGAACAGGTCCCTCACGCGTGACGCACCCACTCCCACGAACATCTCCACGAACTCGCTGCCGCTGATGGAAAAGAAGGGAACCCCAGCTTCCCCGGCAACGGCCCGCGCCAGCAGAGTCTTTCCGGTGCCCGGCGGGCCAATGAGCAACACCCCGCTGGGGATCCGCGCCCCAAGGGCCGTGAACTTCTCAGGAAACTTCAAGAACTCCACGACCTCCTGCAGTTCCTGCTTTGCTTCCTCCACACCGGCCACGTCGTCAAAGCTAATGGTCGGCTTATCGCCCGTGACCATTCGAGCCTTGCTCTTGCCAAACGACATGGCTTGATTCGAGCCCCCCTGAGCCTGGCGAAATATGAACAGGATCAGGATCACGAACAGGATCATCGGCAGGAAGCTGATCAAGATCCCGCCCCAGGAACCCCATCCGCCCGAGCCCTTGTAGTTGATTGTCACAGGGTTCGTTGCATCCGCAAAGAACTCGAAAGCATCGAAGCCCTCGGGAATCGTGGTCTTGTACTTGTCGTCACCTATCTCGGCCGTCAGCGTCCTGTCCTTGATGGTTACTTCCCCGCCGTTGGTCTTCAATTCGGCAAGAAGCCACTGGGTGCCCTTGCTCTCAGGGCCACCGCTAGGCGAGATGAACGTGAAGAAGATAGCAACCATCGCTACCAGTATCAGGAGGTAGATGATCATGTTTCTGGATATTCTTGGCACCGCTTCTCTTCCCCCTCCGCGAAGTAATCTGATTATACCAGAAAAACTCTAGACATTGTAAAGAGAAGATAGTCAGGGGTCCATCCTCAATTAGTGCGAAGATCTTGGGGCGACGGCGTGCCCTGCGCCCACTCATTGGTCCTCGATCAAAGTGTTATCCGCATTGGTGACTATAGCCAACTCATGGACTGCTATGTCGCCGCAATGCGTCCGAGGACTATGGGTAGTCTTTTTGGGCAGACTGTCTTCGTCCGTTCTTCCCGCATCACTCGGCCGCTTGCCAGCGGCACCGCGGAGGACAAAACGTGCGATCCATCGCAGGGGCTGGCAGTGTGGCCCTTAGCGTCATTGCCCCTATCGAGCGCGTGCCATTCCTGCGGAAACAGGAATCCAGGCAAGGGGAACCTTGGACTCCCGCTTTCGCGGGAGTGACGCAGGAGAAGCGCCGGAAGCATCAATGGTCTGTTTTCGGAGTAATGACTCGGGCGTAGCGCACGTTCGAAGCATCAGCGGTCTGTTCTCATGACGGTGACAACAGATATGTCCCCTCGCCAATCCACAGATCCAGGCCCGCCGCCTCGACTGTTTCCGGCGGGCCCATTGTGATATACTTCGCGGTTGGAGACAAAGAGATGCCGCTGGACTTGTCCCGGGTAGTAGCCCAGATCGAAGAGATGGCAACAACCCTGCAGGCAGAGGAGCAGGAGCGGGGACAGCGCCTCAGTCACGCTCTGGAGA
>JAZFSU010000174.1:0-8278 GCA_036446335.1 Dehalococcoidia bacterium
CAAGATGCGATTGGGGACGATGCTACTGGTAATCGAGAGCCGTCGGCGTGACTGCCAGCTCGACAGTGAAAGCCAAACGTAGGGTGGGTGAAGTGGCAACGGAACCCAACAGGCGTCGCGAACAGATGGCGGTGGGTTTCACTTCGTTGCACCCACCCTACGACTGCGCAAGACGCAAGAGGTGCTGGCGAGGGTGGAAGGGTGAGCAATGAAATGCCCAGGGTGCGACTGGGGACGACGCTACTGGTAATCGAGAGCCGTCGGCGTGACTGCCAGCTCGACAGTATCCTCGTAGGGGTCTGCGTAGAACATGGAATGTCCATCCCAATGACAGTCGGCAGACTGACTGTATGCGACCCCTTCGAACTCGGATGGGTGGTCGCTTATTGAGTCAGGCGGTGTTTCGACGGCACCCGGCTGGTCTGCCGACAGCTGCTGGGTGGCCTGGTGGAACATGGTTCCTATCTCGCTTTCGAGCAGTTGCTTGCTGCTCACGAGCAATCGCTCGACTTCCTGCTTGACCAGAAGCGCCTCTTGCTCCGCCTGCGCCCGGGCCCGTTCCAGAATGCTCTGCGCCTTCTCCTCGGCTTCGGCCCTTATGATCTCGGCCTCTTTGTCAGCCTCGACTATGGTTCGCTGGGCAAATCGTGTGAGCGAATCCAGGTGCTGTAGTTTCTCCCAGCCGGGGCAGTCTGCGTCGCCCTCCGATGGCCCTGCCTCGGAATCTGCCAGGTCAAATCTGCCGGCGAGCTCCCCGTACTTCTCTGTGAGACTGGCGATGAGCGAGTCCAGGCGCTCGAGCCTTCCATCGAGATCGAAGTCAGGTCCTCGCAGCGTATCGATGAAAGAGGCTACATCGGACTCGTCCAGCCCGTTCTTCACAATCCTGAACTTCCGTCCCCAGAGCTCTTTGTGTTTCTCCATGGCTCATCCTTTCGTCGCTTCTAATTCAATTCTCATGCGACCGACGCTGGTACGCAATGAGGTTTTCGTACCTGATCGGGTAGAGATATAGTCCCGGATTCGCCACGTCGCCCCGTCCGATTCATTTACTCACCTTGTTGGATGTAGGAGTTTGCCGGATGCACCGAGAAGCGCGTCCGTGATCGCGTTTGTGAGACTTACGTCACATACTCCGGTACATCAGGCCCCTAGAATGAACAAGACTCCTGTTCAATCAGGGTGTCCTTGAATAGCCCCCGTTTGGAGGGCAAGCAGTGCTCTCCAAATGGGGGTTTCTGTGTCCGGGTTTCGCCCTGGACGCCGCGCCTGTCGGCGCTCTTGGTATGGCTGCGTGGTGAAGCAATGGCGATCGCCCCTTCTGGCGTTCGGTGGCCTTCTCTCTCTGAATGCGGAGAAGGTTTCCCTATATTTGTTCGGTTGAGCGATGGCACTAAGGAGCTTCAACATCGAATCCTGAGACAGGGGATGGGCAATGCTGCAGCCACAAAGATTGACCGAAGAGCTTCTTGAGTCTAGAATCGGCATGGGCCAATAGCAAGCTGAAGTGCCTCCTAATTGCCATACGGTGGCGTCTGGGGGGAGAAGATGGCAGACGAAACACGTGCCACAGCCACTGTCGAAGAGTATTTGGAAGCCATTTTGAACATGGTCAGCGAGAGGCAGATAGTCCTTGGTGCTCGCCTTGCCGAAAGGCTGCGTGTATCGCCGCCAACAGTAACGGCTACCCTTCGCCGGATGGGGCGCGATGGGCTGGTCACCACCAATGAGCGCAAAGAAATCAGCCTGACCGAAAAGGGAATGAAGATGGCTCTTGACATTGTGCGCCGCCATCGCCTGGCGGAGCGACTGCTCACCGACATTCTCAAGATAGAGTGGTACGAAGCTCATCAGGAGGCCTGCCTTCTAGAGCACGGGATCTCGGAAAAAGTGATGCAAAGGCTGTATCAGGTTCTGGGTAAGCCTACAACTTGCCCCCACGGCAACCCCATACCTCTAGGCGATATGCTGCCCCCTATTGAAGGTTTTCCCCTAGATACCGTGGCTGCTGGGGAAACGGTGGTCGTAGAGAGAATATCTGAGGAGGCAGCGCGCCTTGCGGAACTTATGAAGTATTTGGAGAAATCTGGGATCAAGCCCGGGACAAGGATTACAGTTAGAGAAATAGCTGATTACGCCGGGACCATCAGAGTACAGGTGGATAACAATGAGTTTTCTCTGGGAACAAGGGCAGCGGCCTTGGTCTGGGTGACCCATCGCTAGATTCATGACACCAATACCGGTTTTGACGTCCGTTCTTCACTAAATCCTCGCTTCCCCGCGAGATCCTTTCTTTGTCCTTGACGCCTCCACGTGCTTAGCATATACTAACCCATGGGATTAGCAGGGGCTTACACCCCTTTTGTTTTTGGGCGCTGTATTGCAAGTGAGACGCAGAAGCAAGTCGCTTCAAGGTGCATTTCGTGATCGACGAAGGGGGCAGCATGGCTTGATGAGCCTGGTAGAACAAGTAGCTGAGAATCACTGGAAGGAGGATAGTCACAAATGCGTAAGCGGATTTTAGGATTAGGCAGCCTGTTGATGATGCTCGCAATAGTGGTCAGCGCCTGCGGGCAGGCAGCTACGTCCCAAACGCTCACTGTATACTCAGGACGGAGTGAGGAGCTGGTAGGGCCCATTATCGACCAGTTTAGTAAGGCCACGGGGATCAAGGTTCAAGTGCGCTACGGCAGTACCTCGGAACTGGCAGCCACTATCCTGGAAGAAGGCCGGAACAGCCCGGCGGACATTTTCTTTGCTCAGGACCCCGGGGGGCTGGGCGCTCTGGCCCACCTGTTTGCCCCGATTCCGGATACTATCCTGGGCCAGGTGGAGCCGCGCTTTCGCTCGCCCTATGGCAAATGGGTGGGCATCTCCGGGCGTGCCCGGGTTGTCGTCTACAATACTCAAGATCTGAGCGAGGCCGACCTGCCGGATGACATCTGGGGCTTCACCGATCCCAAGTGGAAGGGACGCATCGGCTGGGCACCCAGTAACGGCTCCTTCCAGGGCATGGTTACGGCGATGCGAGTGCTGTGGGGGGAGGAGAAGACCAAACAGTGGCTCTTGGGCATCAAAGCCGTCAACCCCAAGATGTATCCCAAGAATACGCCCATTGTCGCCGCCGTCGGCGCTGGCGAAATTGATGTTGGCTTCCCCAACCATTACTACCTGTTTCGCTTCCTTGAGGAACAGGGGGAGTCCTTCCCCGCCCGCAATTATTACTTGAGGGATGGTGGCCCCGGGGCCGTGATCCTGGTAGCTGGGGCGGGCATCCTGGAGACCTCCCAGAACAAGGAGGATGCTGAGCGCTTCCTGGAGTTCATGCTCTCCCTGGTAGCTCAGCAGTACTTTGCCGGGCAGACCTTTGAGTATCCAGTGGTGGAGGGAGTCACCACGCACCCGCTGCTCAAGCCTCTATCGGAAATCAGCAGCCCCGAGATTGACATGGCGGACATGGCTGACCTCAAGGGGACCCTCAAGTTGCTGAGGGAAACTGGGGTGCTTCCATAGCCATAATCACTGCGTTGGGCAGCGCTCTGAAGTCACTAGCCAAACGCGGCAGAGGGGCCCAGGGAGTTCCTGTCTCCCGGCCCCCTGCTGTCGTCTGGATGCCTGCTGTCCTGATAGCGGTTGTTGTATCGCTTCCCCTGGCTTACCTGCTGTTGCGATCGCTGGGGGCCGGCGGCGAGACCTGGGACCTGTTGTTCCGGTCACGGACCCTGGATATCCTGGGTCGCACCGTGGTCCTGGTCATAGCTGTTACCGTGGTTTCGGTGGCCATCTCATTGCCGCTGGCTTGGCTCATCAACCGGACCGATCTCCCGTTTCGGCGGGTGTGGTTGGTGCTGACCATGCTCCCCCTGGTGATCCCCAGCTACGTGGCCGGCCTTGTCATCGTAACCGCGCTGGGACCGCGGGGGATGCTCCAGCAAGTATTGGCCGCACCTTTTGGAGTAGAGCGGCTGCCTGAGATTTACGGCTTTCCCGGGGCTATGCTTGCTATATTCCTTGTCAGCTACCCTTATGTACTGCTCACCCTTCATGCGTCCATGCGCGGGCTGGACCCGTCTCTGGAAGAAGCCTCCCGCAGCCTGGGGCACGGTCCCTGGGATACTTTTCGCCGGATAACTCTGCCTCAGCTCCGCCCCGCCATCGCCGCGGGAGGATTGCTGGTGGCGCTATACACTTTGAAGGACTTCGGTGCCGTATCGCTTTTGCGCTATGAGACTTTCACCTGGGCGATCTATCTCCAGTATCAGACATCATTCGATAGGATGGCAGCGGCCGCCCTTTCGCTGGTCTTGGTCGTGGTGGCCGTGATCATCCTGGTCACTGAGGTTCGCACCCGGGGCCGATCCCAGTACCATCGCAGCACAGTCGGTGTCGCGCGTCCGCCAGCTTGCACTCGGTTGGGGCGCTGGCGCTGGCCTGCGCTCGGGTTCTGCGCCATGATTGTTCTCGTGGCCCTGATCATGCCCATCTCCGTCCTTAGCTATTGGCTTGTCCGTGGCGTCTCGGCAGGAGAGCCGCTCAATGTGGTCTGGAGTTCTGCCCTGAACTCGGGATATGTCTCCGGCTTGGCGGCGGCTGCCACTGTGGTAGCCGCGCTACCAGTGGCCATCCTGGCGGTGCGCTATTCTGGCCGCATCAGTGCTCTGTTGGAACGCGTATCGTATGTCGGCTTCGCCCTGCCCGGCATCGTCATCGCCCTGGCACTGGTCTTCTTCGGGGCGAATTATGCCACCCCCATCTACCAGACCATGGGATTACTAATCTTGGCCTACGTCATCATGTTTCTGCCACAGGCGGTCGGGCCCATCCGGTCATCGCTGCTTCAGGTTAGCCGCCGTGTAGAGGAGGCCGCCCGCAGTCTAGGACGGAGCCCCCTCCAGGTCCTGGCCACGGTCACCCTGCCCTTGGTGCGCCCCGGCATTCTGGCTGGGGCTGCCTTGGTCTTTCTGACCACGATGAAGGAGCTGCCAGCTACGCTGATCCTGAGTCCCATTGGTTTCAAGACGCTGGCTACCTCGATCTGGTCAGCCACCTCTGAAGGGTTCTTCGCCAGAGCTGCGGTGCCAGCCCTGCTTTTGATATTGGTATCATCTGTGCCGATGGCATTGCTCGTCATGCGAGAACGGAGGGGACAATCGTGACTAAGATAGCAGTGCGTTGCTCTGGATTAAGCAAGCGCTTCGGACGAGCCCCGGCGGTTGAGGACGTGAACCTGGAGGTGGAGGAGGGAAGCTTTCTGGCACTGCTGGGCCCTAGCGGCTGCGGCAAGACTACTTTGCTACGGCTTATCGCCGGTTTTGAAACGCCTGATAGCGGGACCGTCGAAGTAGGCGGGAGGAAGGTCACAGGGCCTGGAGTATTTGTGCCGCCCGAGAAGCGCCGGGTGGGCATCGTCTTCCAAGACTACGCCCTGTTCCCGCATCTGGACGTTGCGGCCAATATCGCCTACGGCTTGCCTAGGGGCAGTGAGCAAAGAGAGCGGGTCCAAGAAATGCTTTCCCTGGTTGGCCTGAAGGAGTTTCAGTCCCGAATGACCCATGAACTCTCGGGAGGAGAGCAGCAGCGGGTAGCCCTGGCGCGGTCTTTGGCTCCGGGGCCGGAGTTGCTCTTGCTGGATGAGCCTTTCTCCAACTTGGATGCGGATCTGCGAGCCCGGATACGTGCCGAGGTCAAGGGCATATTGGCCCGTGCCGAGGCCACCGTTATCTTCGTTACCCATGACCAGGAGGAGGCCATGTTCATAGGCGACCGGGTTGGGGTGATGAACGCTGGGCAACTGGAGCAAATTGACACACCCGAGGCCATCTTCCACAGGCCAGCTACCCCTTTTGTAGCTCAGGTTGTAGGCATTGTCGATTTCCTTTCGGGCAAGGTTCAGGGGAGGGCTGTTGCTACCGAAGTCGGGCTCTTGCCTCTTCGCGAGGATCTGCCTGACGGGGGAGCCGTGAAGGTAATGCTACGGCCCGACTTCATAGACATACGACCTGCTGCAGATGGAGTGGGCGTTATCGTGGATCGGGTGTTCCAGGGTGTTTACTACTTGTACAGTGTACAGCTACCGTCTGGAGCCATGGTACGCAGCTTGCAACACCACAATCGATGTTACCCCATAAATACCAGTGTAGCCGTCAAGATGAACCCCGGGCATGACGCGGTGTATTTCGCGGATCGATAGGTGCGTCTGGAGCATGGAGCTGTCCGAAAGGTTACAGACAGCACCTGGCACTCTGCTCTCTCCTTTTACCCCACGTCAACCTCACACTCAATTCCAATCGCAAATTGCATTCCGCCGTGCGCCCGTCGCCGTCTCTCTACACCTCTTTGCCAAAACTTCTTGGCCAGGGACACAAGCGTTACGCTAGTCACTTAGCCTCTGCCATTCACCTCATGGCCTTAGCCAGCCTGCTTTCCATGGCCCTCTTGGTCATGGCTCCGACATTCACGGCTCGGATTATCCCCTCTCCGTCCAGGAAGAAGCTGGTAGGAATAGCAGTGACTCTGTAATTGCTGCTCACCTGACCAGTGGTGTCCATGACGAAGGTCCAGCTGTAACCGCCCTGCCGGACGTATTGTCGCACTTCATCCTCGGGCTCGCGGAGGTCTATGCCGATCACTACCACGTCTCTGCCATTGTATTCCTGAAAAATGGCTTCAATCTCCGGCATCTCTGCGCGGCATGGTGGGCACCATGTAGCCCAGAAGTTGAGGAACACTGTCTTGCCGCGATAGTCGCTGAGCGTCACCGGCTTGCCCTCCAAGTCGACCAGCGTAAAGTCAGGCGCTATTCGCCCTACCTTGGGGGCAGGGGGAAGTTCACCTCCTTGCAGGCCGCTTGCTGCATCTTGAGAAGAGGAGGTGCATCCCTGGGCTGCCAGTAGCCCCAGCAGGGCTATGGCCAGGAGTGTCAGAGCTACCCGGTCAAACCGTGACAGATTGCGTCGGTGTAATATACTCATCGCCTCGCTCCTGTTCCCTGGCTGCGCCTAGAGCATACCCGAAGGGTATCATGCTGGCCAGGTTGTCCACAAAGTTCTCGATCATTTTACTACTGTGATCTTTTTTGCCAGGACCTTGCTACCCGTCAAAGAGTCCCTGAACCACATTTGCCACCACCCCCAATGAGCCTGCCACGATCCAGACGGCGACAAGGTAGAAAGCCACCGCCTTGAGGCTCGTAGACCGGTATATGCCACGAAGCACAACAAAGGTGGCACTGGGGGCTGCCAGCATAACGCTCAAGGCCGCTCCCAGACTGGCCCCTTTCACCAACAGAGCCGAAGCCAGAGGAACCTCGGCGCCGCCAGCGAGCTGAAAAGGCATGGCCAGGAGGGCAGCCAGGTAGGGCCCTTGCCAGACATCCTCGCCCAGCCAGGGGCGGATTTCATATGCAGGAATGTAGATGGTCAAAGCGGAAGCCACACCAAATCCGATGATGATGGGGAGGGCTGCTTTGTCCACTTGGCCGCTGAAGCTCTTCCAGGTATCTCGAGCAAAGCAGCGCAGTGCGCCATTCCGCGACGCCGAACTGTCGCCATGCGAGACCAGACAACCGGATGCCGTTTCTACCTGTGGTTGTTGCCCTTGATGCTTTCCCTGCCAACGTGAGATTCCCGTGGTTACGAGCCAACCCAAGGACAGTGCAAATAGGGCGGACGTGGCCAACCTGAAATATACGGTCTCCATGTCGATGAGGGAGGTGACGACTAGTGCGGGAACAGAAACAACAATGCCAAAGATGAGTGGTGCACCCAGGTTTGCCCTGGAAAATTCCGCGCCGATGGGACGCGGCAACAGGAAGGCCTTTGCCTGGTATAGCCAAGCAAGGGGCACAGCCCTCCGAAAAGCTCCAGGCAGTTCAATGCCGGGTCTTTGTCTCGATGTGAGAGCTGCCAGCCCTGTGGCCAGGGCTACCCCAAGCCAGGCCGCCAGGAAGAATGGGCCGAATTCAAATACAAACTGCTGAAACCGAAATAGCGTGGCTTGTATGTCTACCATATAAGTGCCCGTTGCACGAAGATTGAAATCATCAGCGGCCTGTGAGACCACCTTGGCCGTGACGAATCTGTATCATTGAGTTGACTTCTGTTCTCTGTAGTAAGTCTGAGGAACAATACCCCTTTACATGTTATGCACAGACAGGCGCGGTGGCAACAGTCGGGCCAATATTGTTGGCGAACCCCGGGGCCCTGCTTCGGAATAGCTTCAGCAGGTTGTGTGTAGCACATATCAGCCGCCACTCGCTTCGCACTGCCTCAAGACCACG
>JAZFSU010000175.1:0-4156 GCA_036446335.1 Dehalococcoidia bacterium
GATCACTACCTCCGGCACCTTCGGCATCTTGACCTTTGCCATGACGTTGTTGTCGATGAAGCCCTCCCGATTCAGGAAGCCGAAGAAGGACTTGATCGCCCGGCAATAGGTCTCAATGGACTGTGCCGATAGTTTCGCCCGTTGTTGCTTGTTGTAGGGATGGTTGGAAAACTTCGGCTTGCTCTGAAGCGCGATAATGAAGCGGCGCAGGTCATTGCCGGTGATGGCGCCGATGTCTTGCTGTTCGGGGCCCAGGAGGTCGGTAAAATAGCCGATGCTGGAGACAACCCAGGTAACCGTCTTTGGACTCTTGCCCTCGGCCCTGGCGTAGGTCTGATAAGCTATCAGCGCATCTTGAAGTGTCATCACTTCAAATTCCTCACACTGATAGCTTGGACCTTGAGCGGAACGGTTACTACAACTTTGCGCTACATTGCGTGCGTTTTTAGCAAAGCAGCGGCCCTTTTTGGGGTCCGAAGCGGGTTTGGCGGCGTGATTTGAGGCTATGGTGGGCGGTAGAGGACTCGAACCTCTGACCCCCTGCGTGTCTGGCAACGAGCTGTTCAGTCTTGGCCGTTCTGTTGCTCGCATCTTGTGGCCCGGCGGCCACCGACGAAGAAAAAGCGGTCACCCGGGAAAAAGAACCGGTCCCCCTGGAAGAAGGACCGGTCACCGGGAGCCAAGAGGCGCCAGCACCCGAAGGAGCGGAAAAGGAACTGTCTGAAGACGAGAGCCAGGGAATTGCAATGGACTATGTACGAGACAGCCCCACATTCGAGAAGCGCAAAGGCAAAGAGGATAGTCTGAAACTATTGGCAACGACTGCCCTGGAGCGGCCGTCTTCATGGCAATTCGACTACGAGTTCGAATGTGGAATTGATGGATACGGATGGTGGCAGCCGGAACCGCCCCCCCCAGGTAGCTTCCCACACACGGCAAAGATCGTCGTGCAAGGAGGACAAGTCATCTCTGCGGTGCTGGATGACACGTGGGGCATGGTGCAGCAAAGGATGATAGGCGCTGCGTCCACTCTCGAGGAAGCTGCCAACGTGGTTGAAGTGGGTTTTCTCACCAACTGGGTTCAAGGAGTGAATGGCGACAGCTTTCCCAACGGTGAAGTGAGCGGGCAGAGGCAGTGGCGTATCTCAGGGATCGTGAACACCCCGGATGAGACTGGGGACCCAGTTCGGGAGCTACGGGTGGCTCTTGAGAGTGACCTGGCCTTTGACTGGGTTGACCAGGTCCCATCTCCTTCGAGGCCGGGTACTCTGACAACAATGGGCCCCCCAACCTATGAATGGTCCTTTGGAAACGTTCCCCAGGGATTCCAGTCAGGGGTGGCCTATGATGCCTATGTCAGTTTTCTCCAGCACACATCAGCTAAGGCTGTCCCAGGCCTTGATTTGTCTCGTTCATTTGATCAGACTGTGTTCACCGCCGCGGGCACCCAGACCATGACCCTAACGATCACGGCACGGGATGAGGCTGTTGGAAAAGTGAACATTCATCTTAGCACTTGGGAAGATGACTTGGTGGACCCCGTGTTCGTCTCAATTGCGGGGGCGGAAACCGCCGACTGCGCTGTGATTGGCCTTGGTGGACGGACCGCTGAAATATGTGACATTCCCGTGGAGCTTAACACTCCGGTGAGCGTTACCGTCACCATCCGAGTGACACCCAAGGTGCCAGAGGTTGAGTACAAGCCGGTTGTCCGCGTCAGTCCGCACCGGCCCAGCGGGGCGGGTGAGACGCAGTTCGGCACTACTCAGGGGGGCTCCTTTTCCTACACCGACGAGGCGGGCACTTGGACAGTGAGCGCCGAGGGCAGCTATACCTGGCGTTGGACAGCGAACTCCTCCTTTGATTATGATGTGGCTTTGGACCCAACGGCAGAGCAACCGTGAGCAGACCAAGCCAAAGGTTGGAAGCAACCGGTACCTCGTCCCTCCGCAGAGCCGTGGCCACATCTTCAACAAAGGCTCAATTGCTGGGGTGCCTGTGCTTGCCCAGAAGCGTTCCCTTTTCTGCTGGTAGGCCCACAGCCAGTGTCCATGCGTGAGATTCAGCGGACCCTTTTCCTCGACTGGCCAGACCCTGAGGCGCGAAAAATCGCCACGGCAGCGCTCTTCCTGATACACTGGTGCGAACCCATCAGGACGGGTGAGTCAGGCACGCGCCGGTGTGGACAGGACGCGGCATCAGGGGGACAGTTTGCATGAGAGACATGATACGCCCGGCGAGTCCGCCGACAGCCAACTGGCGCGATGACTATCTCAGGAAGCTAGTCTCGACTGAAGATGCGGCCGGAGTCGTCAAGTCGGGGGACCGGGTGGTCTTTCCCACGGCTTCGCTGGCGCGTGTGGTGCCAGCGGCCCTGGCCGCCCGAAGGGACGAACTGGAGAACGTGACCATCGACACTGTCGGCGCACCGATGGCCACGCTCGGCGACTTCTTTCAGGAGGACGCCGAGCAAGCGTTTCACACGACGAGTTGGTTCTTCGGCGACTTCGTGCGGACGGCGCCGCGTGGCGGGGACTCGAAATACACGGTCTACCGACCCGAAACGTACTCGATGATGATGAAGCCATTCGAGGAGCGTCCCGCCGAGTGTCCCTTCACGATAGATGTGGTCATAGTCAGCGTGTCGCCACCTGATCCTCACGGCTATTGCAGCTTCGGGGCGCACCTGTGGACGAAGCGTAGCTACTGCCGACGGGCGAAGATAGTCATCGCCGAAGTCAATGAGAACCACCTGCACACCGGCGGGGTGAACTATATCCAGGTCTCCGAGATCGACTACTTGGTCGAGCACACGCCGTCTTCGCCGACCGACGAACAAGAGCGCGTGCTCTTGGGAGCGATCGCGTCCGACGTCAGGGCATTCGTGGACCCGTTGCTTCCCAGCGTGCCGCATTCAAGCCAACTGGCGATTCTCAACGTGCTCGCAGCCGTCGATCTGGACACAGCCAGGATACTCTTCGGAAAGATGTCGCTTGGGGATCCTCCCGAAGAGGCGAAGAAGATCACGCAGTTCGTCTCCGAGCTCATCCGGGACGGCGACACCTTTCAGATAGGCGTCGGCGCACTGTCGCTGTGGATAACGCCGTGTGGGGCCTTCGACGACAAGCGAGACCTGGGCATGCACTCAGAGGTGACAGCTCCGGGGTACGGCCGGCTTGTCACAGAGGGCATTGTCACCGGCAGGCACAAATCATTCCGGCCTGGCAAGGTAACGACTTCGGCCTTCAGCGGCAGTCATCAGGAGGACCTGGCGCTGATAGACAACAACCCGATCTTCGAGCAGTACGACACCGAGTACACCAACGACATTCGCACCGTCTCGGCCATCGACAACTTCGTGGCGATCAACAATGCCATATCGGTTGACCTCACGGGCCAGATAAACGCGGAGACCGGAATCGGCTCCCGGATGATAAACGGACCCGGCGGGCAGGTCGAGATGCACATCGGGGCGATTCTGTCAAGAGGCGGGCGTGCAATAACCCTGCTGCCTTCAACCGCCCTGGGCGGAGCAGTCTCCCGCATAGTGCCGCATCTGGACCAGGGCGCAGTGGTCACTATCCCGCGTTATTTCACGGACTACATCGTCACCGAGTACGGCATCGCCAGGCTACTGGGCAAGGACAACCGCCAGCGCGCCGAGGCGTTGACCTCCGTGGCGCACCCAGACTTCCGTGCCGACCTCAGGAAGGCAGCCGGGGATTCCTTCTATCCCTAGCCCGACAGTGCCCAGCGATCAGCGCCCTGTCAGGCACACGGTGGACAAGGTCGGCGCGAGAGAGAGTCTACCAGGTAGGAAGAGGCTGAGGCAACATCTCTGGGCATCCAGAGGTTGCAGAGGCCGGGTATCATTGCGTACCCGGCCTCTCTGCGTTGAGAGCGTTCGGTGGGTCGAGAAAAAGGTTCGCCAGATTCTGCACCTGACAGTCAGGCGTGGGCGTGCCGGCGGAAAAAGGAAGAACTCGCCTGGACCAATCCTCGTCAGGGCTGGACGCCATCTGCATTGGTCGGCCTTTCAGTCGTTGGCCGCGAGAGAGCGACGCTATTCTGTCGGGACGACCACGCTCACGCGTTCCATCAGGATGTCGGGAGTGTCCCAGCCCTTCTGCCGCATCACCTCGTCGAACGCACGTCG
>JAZFSU010000176.1:0-2962 GCA_036446335.1 Dehalococcoidia bacterium
TCGGCGGCTGTCACCACGCTGCCGATTACTATAACCCCCACCAGCGGACTCCCGTACACTGCGGTCGCTATCTCGGGCGGTGGCTTCACGGCGAACACCGACGGAAGCGTGACTGTAGCGTCCATAACCTTTGGCGGTGTCGCGGCGACGGACGTCGTGGGCAGCATCGATACCGGAGGCAGGCTCGCAGCGACGTGCACAGTCCCGGCGGTGACAGGGGGATCCAAGACCGTAACGATCACCGACAGCAGTAGCGTTGCCAAAAGTACGACCTGGACCGTTCTTGCACCTACCGTGACGCTGAGTCCCACGACGGGACCTGTCGGCTCAACAGTTACGGTGTCTGGAACCAACTTCGTGCCCGGAGACGGCATAACCATCACGCTTGCGGCCACAACGGCACCGGCGTCGGTCTCTGCCACCGGCACCTTCAGCGGCGAGATTGTTGTGCCCAGCACTGCAGCGGTAGGTTCGAATACGGTGACAGCTGCGGATACTACCGGCAACTCCAAGACGGCCGTGTTCACTGTGCCGACGGCTGCCGTCAGCGTGTCTCCAAGCAGCGGGGTCCTGGGGGCGACGGCGACGGTCAGCGGAACCGGGTTTCCTGCTCACAGCCCAGTCACGGTGGCGTTCATGGCAGCCATCACGGGGATGGTGGACGTAACCCCATCTCCCTCCCCCGTAGTTGGCCCGACCGGCACGGTGACGGCTTCCTTCAGCGTTCCCGGTGGCCAGGCCGGAAGCGCAATCGTGGCGATAACTGCCGGGGGCGTCACCGCCGCGGCTACGTTCACCGTCGTTGTTTCAGCTACACCTACTCCTGCGCCTGCCGGTGCTGGTACCATACGCGTGTCCCCGCGCAGCGGACAACCGGGTTCAGCCGTGGCGGTTCGTGGATCGGGATTCCCGGCACACAGCACAGTATTCAAGATAGAGTTCACCGACGTTGACTCGAGAACAGTGGACGTGACGCCTTTGCCGAATCTGAGGATTGGCTCGGATGGCAATGTGACGATAGCCCTCATTGTCCCGGATGCCCCGGTTGGCGCTGCTTTCGTCCTGCTTGCTGCCGGGGGCGTAAGTGCCGGGACCACTTTCTCGGTGGTTGCACCGCCAACCCCCACGCCTGTTGCGACTCCAACCCCAACCCCAACCCCTACGCCTGTTGCGACTCCAACCCCAACCCCCGCGCCCACCCCCACGCCCGGAATGCTTGATTTGAGAGGCGGCATCGACGAAAGTGGCGTGGTCTCCGAGGCATTGGAGCTGACCTCTGAGGATGGGGGGACCGTGATAAGGATGCTTGGGAACACCACGGCCCTGAGCCTCGAGGGCGCACCGTTGGAGGCGATAGAGGTGCGCCTCGTGTACACAGGATCAGTGCCGCCGCCTGACGGCTATGTAGTAGGGGGCGTCTATGAAATGCTGCCGCAGGGAGCGACCTTCGAGCCGCCCGTCGAGATTGTCTTGACCTATGACCAGGCTTTGCTGCCTGAGGGCGTGTCTGCGGAGGACCTTGTCATGGTCAGCTATGATGTGGAACCTGGCTGGCAGGAACTTGTGAGCGCGTCGGTGCTGCCGACTGTTACCGCACAAGTGGGGCATTTCACCCATTTCGCCATTTTGGTGGGAGCTCTTGGTCCGCCGCCGGAAGCCTTCCGCGTGAGCAATCTGAACATCAGTCCTGCTGAGGTCGGTGTCGAGGAGCCTGTCACCGTTTCGGTAGAGGGGGCGAATAGGGGGCAGGAGGAAAGCAGCTTCAAGACGAAGTTGAAGATTAATGGCGTGGTGGAACAATTGCGGGTAGTCACGCTGGCCGCAGGAGCCAACACGACCATAAGCTTCACAGTCCTCAAGGACATAGCCGGAACCTATGTAGCTGAGATAGCTGGGCAGCGCGGCGAGTTCGTGGTAGTGCCACTCCCACCGGCCAACAATCGCTCAATGATCATTGGCGTCAGTGTCATTCTGGCGGTGATTGGGGCCGGCATGATCTTCCTGGCGATCTCGAGAAGACGTGATCTGGCAGGCTAGGCAGAGCCTCCGGCCACCGAAGCAGGTAGCCCGGTTCACATTGAAGCTGTGGGGGAAGGTTGCGGCTGCCAGCGGGTCTGTCTCCCTGTCGCAAGGGCGCTGCCGATGTCAGCGGGGAATGTCAAAGAGGTGCAGCAGTTCGTACGTTTCCAGATCATCAAAATTGCTCAAGTAGTACGTGTTCGAGAAGTGAAGGCCCACTCCCGTGGACTGCGGCCCCATCTTGTACAGTAGCTCACCGTGCTTCTTGTCTCCGGGCCAATAGTCTCCCTGGAAGAAGTGGCCTTCCCACAGTGCAATCTGCTGCCAGTCCTGGGCATTGTCTCTCACAGACAGGTCTTCGAGGCCCGGCTGGTCGGGGTGTGCCCAGTTCTCCATGGAGTCTTTCGCCATCAGTCTGGCGGTCGTGACTGCTGTGCTTTCGCTCTCGCCGAATGTGGCTGCCTTTTCACCCCTGTTCTCGATTGTCAGCTCAACCGACACCGTATTGTCCTCCCAGCGGACTCCATCGAGTGTGATAGCCCAGATTTCCTTTACGATCTCGGTGGTGCCGTACTCAGTCTGCGGCGTGTCGGGTGCGCGATCGACCTGTTCCTCCGACTCGTCTTCAGTACTGGAAGTCCAGTCACCGACACGCTCATGCACCCTTTCCTGATACGTTGAGAAAGGCTCGACCCCGGCGTAGGCGCATACCAGATAGACCGCCAGAACGGAAATGAACATAAGCCTGAAGCTGGGCCTCGTGCCCACGTATCGGGGATCGCGCAGAACCCAGGCAGCTACCAGGAGCGCTACCGCGGTTCCGATGAAGGCGATGGCTCCTGTGGTCGGGCTTGTTCCCCAGATCGGATTGTCTATCTGCTGGAACACGTAATAGCCGGTCCAGGCCAGGAATACGAGCAGGGCCAGGGTGATCAAGCAGAGC
>JAZFSU010000177.1:0-11726 GCA_036446335.1 Dehalococcoidia bacterium
ATCGGCCAAGAACAGAAAAGGCAAGTAGAAGGCCAAGAAAGCGAATACCCCCAGTCCTGCGCCAGCAGTCGAACCTCTGAGGCGGATCAGCCCAATGCCCGCCAGCAATGGGATAGAGAAAAGATAGGAGCTCGTGAGCATAAGCGTCCCGGCCGCGGCCCCCACTGCACAGCCCACGGCCGCTCCGGGCAGCTTGGCGACGCTCAGCGGGATGACCAGGGCCACAGCCAACGAGCCCATGACTGCTAATGCCCAAAGCTCCCCGCCAACCTGGTATGAGTACGCCGGAGCAGCGAAGAGCAGCACCACAAAGAGGGCAACCGCCGGCCAACGATAGGAAATGCCGGCTGATGCCACAGCCACGAAAATCATCAAGGATGGGGGATAGAAGGGCAAGAGGTTATAGATGATCAGGGGCGATGCAAGGAAGATGATGACAACTAACGCTCTGCTTAGAAGCGCTCGGAATGCCATCTCCCTGCTGTTGATCCGCTGCTGTTCCCACAAGCTTCGATCGAAAGAGTCCTCAGCTTGCGGAGATGGCAAAGTGGTTTCCATTCTTCAGCTGACCACGCCTTCCCAACCGGAAATTCATGGCGGGGACTCACGTCACCGCTCGCCCTTGGTAGAACGCTGGGGCGCATGCTCAGTTGGTTCCCCTTCGCTGGCGTGGATTCCATGTTCTAGCAAGAACGAATGTGCGAGTATCCTCTCCACCTCGGAGGACTGGTCGTGAATGTGCTTCATTTCGCTGTAGCACTCCAAGAACTTTGGCTCGGCCCTTGCCGCGATCACCATGAACCTGACAGTCCAGGGATCGGTGGAGTCAATCTCTCTGATCGCAATGCTCCTCGACGCGTCGGCCTTCACGTAACCCGAGAACGTAGTCCTTACGTCGGCGGTCAGGTCATGGTCCCAGATACCGCGCGGCGACACTACAGCAAACCAGATGTAGTCCGTCTTGTACTCGGATGTCAGGCCGATTATGCCTGGCACTCTGAATATGCCAAGGACGCTGGACAGATACTCTTTCAACTGGTCCTTGTTTATTATCTCGTTGAGGATGTTTTCGTTCGACAGCGAGGCTTCATCCTCCGTGAGTATCCTTTGCATGAGTTTCAGCTGCACGTCCTCAGTCAATTCTGCGGTCCGATCGTAGAATCCCTTGTCTCTCACAGTCTCATTCATCTTCTCGTAGTGGCGGCTCGAGATCTCCGAGATGGCTGACAGCAGCTTCCTGTAATCGGAATTGACCTCGAGTTTCTTCTCGATGTTCGAATACTCAGCCAGCTTCTCCTGAATTCGGAGAGATACGTCTTCCGTCGAGCGAATATCCTCATCCACCGACGCCAGGGCGTATCCCAGCTTCTTTCTCCTTTGATCCCAGAGCTTCTTCTTTCCGCCCCCGAGAAACCCCAGCCTGACACTCTTGATCTCCTTGTCGGCTCGGCTTCTCTCGACCTCCTTTGCCTTGCGACTGAGTTCAAGGTTGTTGAGGCCGGATGTTATGGTGGTCATGTCCTCTTCCAGGACCCTCCGCGCTCGGCGGCAATTGACCAGCAGCGTATCCATACTCTTCAGTTGAGTGGCCAGGGGGGTGAACATGGATGGGAGGAGCGACAAGAGGACAACCAGCTCGGGGTTCATTATTCGCTCTACTTTCGCCAACGCCTCTTGTTGAGTCTCGCTCGTACCGTTCTTGGAGAGCTGCTTCTGCAACTTGTCAGCCAGCTTCTTCGTCTCCAGGTACAGCCGCAGACTGCCAAGATACTCCTTTATCATCGTGGCCACCTCGGCAACGTCGCCGACCAACTGCACTTCCTTGACGGTGAGCTGTTGAGCGCTCGGCAGGCCGTCCTTCAAACTATCGAGCATGTCATCAACATCGGACAGGAACTCGCCGTAGTTCCTTGAGATGCAGCCGCCGATGTCAATCAGCTTGGATGCCTGCTTGCGGATCATTGACTCCACTGTTCCTTCCGGTGCGTCCAGCCCAATTGCCATCACCGGCTGCGCCAACTCGTTGACCTGACTCTTGATGGCGTCGTCCACTCCCTTGAGGTGCATTATGTAGTCCGCCTCGACGGAGCGATCCGCGTTGATAAGGCTGTCGACCGCCTCGTCAAAGCCCTCGGCGCTGTACTTCCCCATCTCGATCAGATGGTGACGGTAGATCTCCCTCAACTCCTGATAGCAGAGATTGAGGATCTTGCTCACACCCCCGACTTCCGTCGGGTGTGATCCCCCCTGCACCTCTCTCTTCTCGCGCCGCAACGCCCTAACCTTGTCCAGCCTGTCGAGATAGATCTTGGTAAGCTCGATGAACTCGGTCACCGGATAGCTTACCCTGAGAGTGGACAGCACATGCAGCCATCTCCCCTCGGTCTCGACATTCGCCCCAATGTTGCTCAACAGGTCAGCGAGGTCGAAATTCAGGGTGTTCATCAGAACGTCGACGATAGCATCATCTGTGATTCGCTTGGCATCGATCAAACTTGCCGTCTTGCTATAGGCCGGTCCCAACGGCATCATCAAAAAGGCGCTGAACGGGTTCTCGTATGCCTCGCCATATAGCTTCTTCACCCTCGCGTTGCTCTGCCTGTTGAAGACCAGCTCGTTTTCCATGAGAGCAGCAAATGCAGAAGTTCCCTTGGCCGGCGGGTCGTCGCCCTGGCAAGGAAGTATGCAGAGGCCTATTATGGGAACACCACTCCCGAGCTTCTTTCTCAAGTGCCTGGTGAAGTCGTGAACCATACCGCTGCCGCTGCCACCGCCCAACCCGTAGATCACGAAAACCACTGGCTGGATTGTGGACGTGAACAGATGCTCCTTGAACGTATCCATGTAGTTGTCCAGAAGCCTCAAATGGTGATAGTTCAGTCCATAGATGGCCTTCGAAAGAGCCCTCTTTCGCCCCACACCCCCTGCCAGAGGAGGTATGTCAGCCGACGAGGCCAACCAAGGCTGGTAATCATCAGGAACCGTGATCCCTTCTCGGCTCAGGTACTCCGGATACTTGCCGATGAAATCAAACATGCTTTCGGGGGTGGGAAACTTCACCGACTTGGCCGTAATCGAGATCTTGTCGGAAGGGATGCCTTTCTCCTTGAGCTCCGCTGCCAGATCCCTCGCTGAAACCTCGAGGCTCTGAATATCATGGTCTGCGACGTCGATGGCCAGGCAGGAAACACGAATGCCTTCCCTTTTCAGCAGCGGGATGAGCCCCTTCCGGTTGTTGATAAAGGCCTCGACGATATTGACGCCGGCTCCTCCGAGGCCAATCAATTGCATGGCTGCATTGTAGTTACCTGCTTGAGCCATATTCGGTCACCTCCCGCCAAGCCTCTCGAGTTGCTCCTTCACCTGCCCGATATCTCCTGCAAGCTGTCTGTCTATCTTGGATACCCTCACCAGCAAGACGTCGAGTCTTCCGGCTTCATCGTCGACTTGCTGGAGAACGAAAGCTCTGTTTGCCCTCGCTCTCACAAACAGGACAAAGAGAATTATCAGTATGAGAGCCAGTATGGCTATGATGACTATGAAGGGGAGGGAGGACTCCTCTGACAGCGGCGTCGGGAAGCCCGACTCTGAGGCCGGCAGAGTATTAAGCAGGTTCATTGCTTTCTGGACATAGCCATTGTCACTGAGAATCTCGGCCTGGGATACCACCTTCTGCGCCAATCGTTCGTACTCAGTGTCTATCTCCGCCGTTTGCAGCAAGTTGCTCTTGTCCGTCAGTATGCGCTCATAGTCCCTTATCGCTTGGTCGGTGACCTCGGCGGAGATCTCCGTTATCAAGTCTGAGCCGAGTGAGAGCTTGACCAGAGAGATCTCCTCGACGAAATGAAGTATCTCGTTGTTCTGCTCTATGCTTTCCTTTGTGAAGTCCGAAGGCACCGTTCCCCTCAGAGCGAACTTGGCTTTGCCCTTGACGGCGCTGAAGTCGATGCTCTCCAAGCCCGGCTGCCAGGTGTCTGTGTTGACCCCGCCGTAGTTGTTGTTCAATGACCAGTAGACGCCTCCCGCCTTGTCAGCGTCAGTATCGAGGGTCAAGGTTGTATCCGGCAGGTCAACGTCGACCGTGATCTCGAATGCTATTTCATAGGTGTCGCCGGCCATGAGCTGCCCGTCGCTTACATCTCGACCATCATCATCCACGACGGTGTAAGAGGATATACCAATCGTCGATGTGGTCTGAGTGAGGGCCACCCCCGGAACCAACAACATCGCCAGAACCGCACACGAGACGACCGTTCCAGACAGGAACCTTTTCTTCATAGCCAGTGCTCCTTCATGGGATGTGCTTCACAGCGAGAGCAATCACATTTGGATTGCCTAAGCTAGTATCTCGCTATTGCGGCGCCGTGTCAAGGGTCTCAATCGACGTGGCTACCGCGGCACTATCCTGCTCAGAAATTAGCGGACCTCTCATCGAGCGCACATAGCAATCTTGGGCTGCTGCCTATGGGAATATGGTACTGGTGGCCATCTAAAGCAACCGATGTGTCCGGCGCAACCCTGCCTCCGACAAAGCGAAGCTCATGTGATTGCGCTGCACCTGGCCATCAGTCCACTCAGTGACCCCCGGACTACTGGACTATGCACCTTAGCTAGCATCAATCCAGGCTCTCTCGCAAGTCCTTCATCCACCTCACGATTGGTGGACTGCCTACTCCATTTTACCACCCCGTGTCAATCCCTTACGGCCAAAGCTCAGTGCATCCAGTGGAACTCGCAGTAGTCAGGAGCGAAGCTGAAGGGCAGCAGCGAAGAGCAGGTCCCTCGAAGGCTATGACGATGCTTCCTGGACAGGTATCAGCCCTGGAGTCGTGGCAGACCGGACCGGCCGCGCGAGTCGACATTCCGCAGCTCCCCAGAGAGAGAGGGGGGTGTGCCCCCCTCGTCGCACAGCGCAGGTACTACAAGGCGTAGATCTCTTTACCAAAGGTGTGGACCCAGTTCTTCTTGAGGACCTCGACGGCCTCTTCCGTCTTGTTCACGCCCACGATCACTATGGGCTGACCGCTCTCTCCCCTGCCCAGGAATGGATAGAGGTACAGGACATTGATATCGGACGCCCTCAAGGGCTTCAGGACGGCTCGAAGTCCGCCGGGATGGTCTGGAACCTCGACAGCGATCACATCGGTCTCTCTCAACGAATAGCCGTGACTGGCCAGCACGTTGGTGGTTTTATCCGGGTTGTCAGTCACGAACCTGACAGTGCTGATGTCCGATGTATCGGCCACCGAAATGGCCCTGATGTTTATCCCTTCATTCCCTAGGTGTTCGCTCACTTCGAGGAACTTGCCGGGGATATTGTCCAGACTAACCGAAATCTGTTTCACGCTCATGGCCTTCTCCATGTATGAAGTGGGTTGCGAGAGCGCCGTGGGTGCCGCTATTGACGCCGCTGTCTGCGGTCAGAGAAGGTCGTAGCCCGCTGCCAACGCCTTCTTATTGATGGCGATCAGTTTCTCCTTCTTCTTGAGGGTGTTCGCCAACTCGTCGACAATCGTGGAAAGCGATACGAGATTGCTTTTCCTGGTGAGTGCACCCAGCATCACCATGTTGGCTGACCTGGGACTGCCCAACTCTTCCGCGATGCGGGTGGCTGGGACCTTCACAACTTCGATGTCGCCCCTCGAGCTCTCAGCCTCCACCAGAGTGGAATTGACGAGGAACACGCCCCCAGACTGAATCTGGTTCTGGAATCTCACCATTGAAGGCTGGTTCATGGCGACGACGAACTCGGGAGAGGAGGCGACGGGAGATGCGATCTCCTCGTCCGATATGGCCACCGTGCAGTTGGCTGTCCCGCCACGAACCTCAGCGCCATACGAAGGCAGATAGGTCACGTTCTTGCCTTCAAGCATTCCAGCCCGGGCCAGATTGAGGCCCATCGACAGGACACCCTGACCTCCAAACCCAGCGAAGATGGTCTTAATCAGCATCTCTCGCCCCGGTCACGTCCTTGACTACTCCAAGAGGAAACACTTTCGTCATTTCCTCGTCGATCCACTGCCACGACTCAAGCGGGCCCATCCTCCAATTCGTGGGGCATGGCGAGAGAATCTCGACCACGGAAAAGCCGAGATCGTCTATCTGCGCCTGAAAGGCCTTGCGGATGGCCTTCTTGGTCTTCCTGATGTTGGCCGGCGAGTTCACTGCAGTTCTCTCAACGTACGCCGCGCCGTCCATCAGGCCCAGTATCTCACTCATCTTTATGGGATGTCCTTCTATCTTCAAGTCCCGCCCGTAGGGGGTGGTGGTAGTCCTCTGGTTCAACAGGGTGGTCGGGGCCATCTGCCCCCCGGTCATGCCATAGACGGCGTTGTTGACAAAGATCGCGGTTATTCTCTCGCCCCTGTTGGCAGCATGTATTGTCTCGGCGGTACCGATGGCAGCAAGATCGCCATCTCCCTGATACGTGAACACGATCGCGTCGGGGAAGGCCCTCTTTATGCCGGTACCCACTGCCGCCCCTCTGCCGTGGGCCGATTCCACCATGTCCACATCGAAGTAGTGATGGGCGAAGACCGAGCAACCGGGCGGAGGAATGCCGATAGTCCTGTCCCGGATCTTCATCTCGTCGATCACTTCCATCAAGATGCGGTGTATGACGGAGTGGCCGCATCCGGGACAGTAGTGATACGGAGTTCTCTTGAGCGACTTGGGGCGCGTAAACACCTTTCTCATCGGCCTACTTCAAACCCTTCTGATAGTACAGGCGGGAGATGACTCGAAGCACTTCGCTGGGTGTTGGGATCACCCCTCCAGGCCTGCCGTAGAACTGCACTTCCCCAGTGCCCCCGAGGGCGAGCTGCACGTCCTCCAGCATCTGGCCCATGTTCATTTCGAACACGAGAAAATGCTTCGTGCTTTTGGCCAGCTCCTGGACCTTCTCCGAGGGAAACGGCCAAAGCGTGGTCGGCCTCAACATCCCCACCTTGAGGCCCTCCGCTCGCGCGTTCTTGATCGCCCCCTTGGCAATACGAGCGGCAATCCCGAAGGCGACCACCACCAGCTGAGCGTCCTCAACCAGAAACGTTTCGCAGGTGGTTTCATCCCTCTTGATCAATTTGTACCTTCTGAACAAACTCCAGTTGATCTCCTCGAGCTCGGAGGGGTTGGAGGTGAATGTCTTGATGACGCGACTTGGCCCGCCATTGGCCCCTCTCAGGGCGTCCTCCCTTATCGGCGGCACGTCGGGAGCTTTGTGTTTGAATTCCAACGGTTCCATCATCTGCCCCAGCATGCCATCCCCAAGGACGATGACGGGGATCCTGTATTTGTCCGAAAGGTCGAAGGCCCGATGGGTGAAATCCGCCAGCTCCTGTACCGACGAAGGGGCAAGGACTATGGTGCGGTAGTCTCCGTGGCCTCCGCCTCGTGTGGACTGGAAGTAGTCCGACTGTGCAGCAGATATGCTGCCAAGCCCCGGGCCTCCCCTCGACATGTTGACAATGACAGCAGGCAGCTCACACGCCGCGAGATACGAGATCCCTTCCTGCTTAAGGCTTATCCCGGGGCTGGAGGAGGATGTCATCGCTCTGGCACCCGTCAGACTGGCCCCGTACACCATGTTAATGGCTGAGATCTCGCTCTCGGCCTGGACAAAGGAGCAGCCCTCCTTTCTGCCCAGATGGGTCGCCATGTACTCCGTGAGCTCGTTCTGAGGGGTGATGGGGTAGCCGAAATAGCACTGGCAGCCAGCCCTGATGGCGGCTTCCCCGACCGCAGCATTCCCAGTCATGAGCACCTCAGCCACGGTAGACCTCTATCGCCACCTCCGGACACACCACGGCGCAGATGGCACAGCCCGTGCACTCCTCGCCACCGTTGAACGACGCTGGCACATAACCGCCGGCATTGACTTTGTCGGCAAGACTGATCACGGTCTTCGGGCAGAACGACATGCAGAGCTCGCAACCCTTGCAGAGCTCCTGGTCAATCTCGATGTATCCTTTGGCCTTGGCCATACTCACTTGAAAACGTCCGTTCAGACAGTGTGGCATCCGCACAGCGGTGATTCAATTCTAAGTGTCTGGCGCTCCTGAGTCAAATACACGCGGGGTGCGGGCAAGATGTGTGCTGAAATAAGACAAGGGATGCCTGAGCGGAAGACATGGGGTACACGCTTTGCCCTGCGCGGCGGGAGGCGGGTCTAACGGGTCGCTAGGCGCCCAGGGTGAAATTGAGATAGGCTGCCACCAGGAACAACGCGATCAGGGCGATGGCCCACCAGCCCAGCCCCAGCAGTTTCGCCGGTCTCAGGCGAAGCCCCCCAATCAACACCACCGTCATTATGATGACGATGGCAGCCGTGAGCATGTTGACGTATGAAACGTCGGCCAGGACGTGACCGTCCAGATAGAAAAGGTCGATCACGGGGATGATGGCCATATTAAACAGGTTGCTGCCGATCATGTTGGCGACAGCCAGGTCCCTCGCACCAATTCTCAGTGCACTGAGGGAGACCGTGATCTCGGGCAGCGTGGTTGTGAGCGCGAGGAACAGGCTGCCCACGAAGCTGCTTCCCCATCCGGTAACCGTGGCTATCTCCTCACCGATCGTTGCCAGCCAGCACCCGGCGCCGATGATGAAAGCAGCCGATATCCCGAAGTGGACATAGACCTTCCTGAGTGAGACGCCCGCGCACTCGGTCGGGATCTTCTCGTCGTCTGCTTGAGTGGCGGACTGTCTCTGCTCATGACGGAAAATCGCTCTTGCGGCGAGAACGTACGCAACGATGATGACGGGGACGTACCACCCTATCCAGCCTATGCCCGGACTGAAGAACCGGCTCACGAGTATGGAGGCTGCAACCAGCAGCACTACCCCGATGCTAAGCCACGCTGTCCGTTGGTGACCCGGCATCAGCGAGGCGAGAAGGGGGCCCTGGTTTCGGCAGGCAACGTCCAGAAGAACGAGGTTGAGAAGGTTGAAAACGTTGGCGCCAAACAGGTTGGCGACCGTCAGATCGGGACTCCCGACCCAGAGTACTGCACTTATCCCCAGGAAAAGCTCCGGCAGCGACGTAGCCACCGCCAGCAGCATGACCCCGATCCAAATCCCGCCGAGGCCGGTCTCGTTGGCGATGATGTCACCGTATCTCGCTATGCGTCTCCCGGCGAAGAAGATGATCAGGACGCAGACTGCGAAGTAGACCCAGACCACGGTCACATTCCTTTCATCGCGCGTTTCCCGCCCCCGGTGAGACCTATGACCAAGGGATGGCGCGGGCACGTCGAGTGCCGCACCCCCTCCAGACTTATGCCCTGGAAAGTCTCTCCTGCGCGCTGCGTTTCATTATGTGTGGAATCTCGCGTCTCGTCAAAGAGACGCAGCGTGAGCAGCATGAACTCAACAAGGGGTCGAGGAAGCTGTTCCTCCTCCACGCCGGCGCCGACTTATCCGATCGCGGGGAGGTGTTGGGAAAAGCTGGCATGAGTTGACCACCCAACCCGGTGCGGCGATGCGGTCAGCAGCACCCTCATATTCCATGATCACGGTTCGTACCCTCGCATGGTCGGCGCATCCCACAAAAGTCCTTAGCCCCGTAGGAGAAAAGTCCCTCTTTACATGGGTCAGACCGTGAGGTAATATCCGTCCAAGACAGCTCTGTCCGACGTATTGGAGAGGAGTAAGACCCGGAGAAGAAGCGATGCTCCAGAACGGAGGCCCTTCATCATCAGGTGTTGTGCGACAAATCTCTCAATCCTCCGGTCTATACCCCTTGACTAATTCTCCATATTGGTGTATACTATGTATTAGTCATGATGAAGCTTGTGGCTAATCGGGCAGGGCGGTGAGAACATGCATTTGGTCATAGCAACGTACTCGGACGATCCGGAGAGGAAGAGAATCGAATACATATTGGAGAAGTGGAAGGAGAGGCTGCGGATCACCAAGCCCGATGGCATCATCTCGCTCGTTGACGGCGATGAGCTCGAGGAATTCGTGGAGGATCTCTATTCGAGGACATCCAGGAGCAACATCAGCCTGTACCGTATCGAAAAGGAAGCGGTTGACATTCAGAAGGGGGAGAGCGAGATCAGGATGAGGCTCGATGAGAAGAAAGAGACCGTGGACAAACTCGTCGGGTTCGTGATGGCCAAGCAGAAGGCCATCTTGAAGCATGAGCGAAAGGACCCCCACGAGAAGATCTACGACGTCACTACCAAGAAGGGAAGGGCACAGGTTTCGGTGTCTCTTCGTGAGGACGGCGCACAGGTGGACATGCGGGTGAAGATAACCGGGTACGGCGAGGTCGCCGAGTTCCTGAGCGGCAAGCTCGATGAGGAACTGAGATACTTAGAAAGCAGGTGAAGCCATGACTCAAATGTCGCGAGAAGATTGGGGACTATTCGACGAGGTGATGAGACTGGCAAACAGCATTCTGGACAGCGATCTCGAGGGCCTGCGCAGAATGGATGAAGTGAAAAGAATAGACCACTGGAACAACATCGAGCAAGACCAGAACAGGCTCGACCAGGAATTCGCGTCCCGACTTCCCAGGGACATCGCGATGAACAGCAGAAGCAACTTCTCGTTTGCCAGGCTGCTTCTGGCTGCCGCAGCACACGTGAATGGCGAGGAAAGCCCGGTTATCGAGAGGTTCAATTCGACCGAGCTGGTTCTGGTGGAGAACTTCGAGAAATTCAACGTGTTCGATATTTCGTCTACCGAAGAGCTGGTCGAGAGGATTGACCGAAGGGGAGACATCTATGACCTGGTCATGGAGTTCTACAAGGGCCAGTACTCCGATCTCGACGCGATCCTTGACAACCCCCGGATCGAGAAGGACCTCAAGTACGCCTTTAAGAACAGGTACAAGAAGAGGCTGGACGGGGTTGCGGACGCAGTGGTTGCCTACGTACGAAAATATGGCCCGGTCAAACTCGCGGGGCAAATCGAGCAGAAGGTGTTGGACAACATCAAGCAGTCCGAAGAGGAGAGAAGGAGTATCGCCGAGAGCCTGCGAAATCGCATGGCCGACGTGGCGTCAAAGCTCAGGTCCCTCGATCAAGTAGAACAAGAAGGCGATCTGTTCAAAGACAAGCTCCGCGACGTGGAAAGGGCGCTCCTGGCAGGGAGAGACCCCGGCGGACTCGACGCCCTCGACTCAGAGAAGGACCGCCTGGGCCAGAGCTACCTGGAGTTCGAGAGAGAGATAGCCGCCCTGATCGAGGCCACAGCAGACAAGCAGAGAGAGCTGGCAGCACGGGAGGGAGAGCTGGACAAATCCAGACAGGAGTACGAGCAGCTGTCGCAGGAGGATAAGCAGAGACTGGTCGAGAACGAGCTCAGGGAGATAAATGCCCTCAAGAGCGAGCTCGAGTCGGACGCGAGGTCGTTGGAGGAGGAGAGAAGCTCCCTGCAACTGAAGAGGACCGAGATGGATGACCGTCTGAGGCAGATAACCGAGACCCTCGAAGGCAAGTCCATCCGCTTCGTCACCAGAGAGGACGCCAAACTCTGCGAACTGAACCTGATCGCCAGATTCGACACCAAGATGCAGAGCTTCCCGCTGAAGATCGACTCGCCAATAGAAAGAAAAACGCACGAGGTCAAATCCTGGAACCAGGAAACCCATCTCAGGTACACCGAGGGAGCCGCTCCTGACGCGCCGTCAAATGTCAGGTCGCGATATGTCATTGGCGACCGGAAATTCGGATTCTTCGGAGAAAGGGTCAAGAAGGTCGTCATCGAAGCGGTGTCCCTAA
>JAZFSU010000178.1:0-5461 GCA_036446335.1 Dehalococcoidia bacterium
CCGAGTGCGACTCGATCGCACGCCGTGGCGATGCTTCTGGCTGGGCTGCTTCACCATGTTCATGCTGTCGCCTCCTATTGTCACCTTGCTAATGCTGCCTCTGGAGTTGGGGAGGATTGTCGGGAGTTCACTGCTTCTGGCCGTTCTGGCTTTCGCCGGTCTCGGGGCGGCGGGCTTGGCCGCCAAAATAGGCAGACGGCTGACTCCGCGAGCCGATAGTAGCGTGCCTCCGGGAGTTGGACTCGTGCACGGAGGCGTTGCCCCCGAACTGGCGGTTGGTATCTGGCTCGGCGGAATGGCCACCGTCGTGTTGCTGCCGCTCATTGTTGTGCTCCTGGCCCTGTCGCTGGATCTGACCTGGCCCGTGGTCGGCGCATTGCTCTTTGCCGCTTTGGCTGTGGCTGGCCTGAGTGCGGCAATCGTGGCCTCTCGGAGACGCAGGCAGCTGGCGTCCAGCGATGGCGACAGGACGTCTCATGGCGCCGCGTTCGTGCGTGGGGCCGTCGCGATTGAACTTGCCGCTGGCTTTCCCCTCATCGGCTGGTTCATCGTCGTCCCGATCATGATTATCACGGCATTGGGCGCGACTGTTTTCGCGCTGCTGCGCTGGGTACCTGGTTTGGAGTCACCGGCTGTTCGCGTGGAGACAAGGAAGATGAGTGTTTTTGCGCCGGTTGCGGCGCTTGTGTGGAGCCTCCCGGCCATCGGGGTCTCTCTGTCGGTGATAGCGTTTTTCGCGGGCGGGGCTGTAGCGCTTGAGCTGGCGTCCAGTTTTCCCGTCGTCGTCTGGCTTGTTGTGGTCCCGGTCTACGTCATCACGGCGATGGGTCTGGCTTTGTATGCGTTGCTGCGGTGGGACCGAGGTCGGCATCGTCCGCTTCCAGCAAGGGGGCGAGAATGAAGGCGAAAGTCGTAGTGTCTCTGCTCCTAATTTGGGTGCTCCCCTTTGCTGCTATTTCTCTCATGGTGGCGAATAATGGCGGCGTGACGGGGCAAATCCCGAACGGGCTGCTATTCCCATTGGTTCCCGAGAGCGAAAAGTTCATCCGATATCACTCTGTTGACTACTCGTCACCGATCGACCACGTGGCGATTCCCCAGCATCCTCTCATGGCGCCGAATCCCGGCAACAACATGCACAGCGACGCCTACATCAGCGACACGTACGAGGCGAGCGGGCCGCTCGGGTTGAATACTGAGGTCAAGTCGAGAACACAGGGCTTCGGAGGCTACGGCACTATCACCTTCGACAGCCACGGGCGGGTCGTAGGGGTCTACGGCAACGCAGTAGCGCTTCAGCTCGAGCTCATGGACCCATACACGCTGCAGGAGCTGAAATCATACGATCTCCCTCCACGTTCCTTGGACTTCCTCTTCCAGGGCGTTCTGCCGTGGAAGTACATCGGTGCCGGAATGTACTTCTATCTTGACAACCAGGATCGCGCCATAGTCCCGACCACGGGGAATACCATTCAGGTCATTCAGGTCCCTGATCCTGAGTCCGGCGGCGAGTTCGAACTGGTTCGCAAATATGATCTCTCCGACCACGTTGTCCAAGACGGGGATGACAGCGTTGCGTTCGTGCTGCCCGATTGGAGTGGGGAGTACTACTGGTTTGCGACCACGGCGGGAATCGTGGGTACCGTAGATGTGGACTCTGGTGAGGTGCGCACTCTGCGGCTGGAGGGGGAGATAATCGAGAACTCCTTCGCCGTCGGCGAGGAGGGGGTCTTTATCATCTCTGACCGGGCGCTGTACCGCTTCAGCCAGGACGGCAAGGGGAACATCGTTGTTGATTGGCGGACTGAGTACGATCGAGGCCCTCGCATGAAACCGGGCCACATTACCCGTGGCTCCGGGACATCGGTGACATTGATGGGAACCCCAGACGATGGGCTGGTGGCGATCACAGACAATGCTGAGCCAAAAGTGAATCTCTTGTTCGTCAGGCGTTCGGATGGTGAGGTGGTGTGCAGCATGCCATTGTTCGAAGAAGGGAAGAGCGGCACTGATCTCACCGTCATCGGATTTGAGCAAGCGGACGAGAATGGGGTTGGAACCGGTGTGTACTCGGTGCTTGTGGAGAACAACTGGGGACACCACACATTCCCCATTTCCTACCCGGAACCGGGCCTCACCCGCGTGGACGTCACGAGGCATGATGACGGCACGTATAGCTGTGAAGAAGTCTGGGCAAGCAGCGAGAAGAGTATCGGAGGATTCAGGCTGTCATTTGGAAGCGGGTTGGCGTACATGTATGGAAAGGACGAGTCAGGCCCGAACGAAAAGTGGTACTTCATCGCCTTGGACTTCGCGACCGGCGAAACGGTGTACAAGAAGCTCACGGGCACAGGACTGGGGTACAACAACTGGGCTGGCTCACTCTTCCTGCATCCCGATGGAATGGCGTACTCCACGACTATCTTTGGCCTGGTGATGATTCGAGACACCGTGCCCCAGGATTGACGGTCTCCTCCTGCGCCGCGACCAGGAAATCGGCGGGAGGAGGTATGGCGATATGGTGGGAGGTACTGGATGAGAGTGCTGATAACAGGTGGAGCCGGCCACTTCGGGCCCATTGTGTGCAGCGCATTCCTCCGAGACGGGGCTGATGTGCGCGTGCTGCTTCATCGAAGAAAGATGAAGGGCCTTGACACGGGCCTGGAGATCATGTGGGGCGACCTGACCCAGCCCAATACGGTTGAGCGACTGGTGGAGGGAGTGGATGCGGTGGTCCATCTGGCAGCTATGGTCCAGCCGATGACGGAACAGAGCCCCGAATTGGCCACCAGGATCAACGTGGGGGGCACTCAGACAATCGTAGACCTGCTCAAGGAAAGGGGCGCAAGCATTCCCTTTGTGTACATCTCGTCGGCGGCGGTCTTTGGCCCGACCCCTGATGCGACGGAGTGCCTTCATCCGGACAGGAACCAGTGCAACCCCACATCAGTCTACGCCAGGACCAAAGTCCAGGCTGAAGGACTGATTAGGGAGTCGGGAATAGACTACGTGATCTTGCGCCTGACGTCGGTCCCCTACCCCAAGGTTAGCATGGGAGACATGAAGACCCAGATGTTCATCGTCCCGCTGGAGAACCGGGTGGAGTTCTGCCATCCGGATGACGCGACGCTTGCCATTCTCAACTCTGTGAAGTGGTTTGACAAGGTGAAGGGCAAGACTTTGATGATCGGCGGCGGGCCCAGCCAGCGGATCCAGTATAAGGACATGGTAGGCGCCGCCTTGGGAACATTTGGGCTGCCCCTGCCGCCCCGGCACAAGTTCTCCGAGGAGCCTTTTGCCTTGGACTGGTATGACACGAGCGAGTCGCAGGAGCTGCTTCAGTATCAGCACAAGACCCTGGATGACTACTCGAGAGACCTGGCCAGCCAATTCCCGGCCCCGATGATAGCGCTCATGCGCCGCGCAGTTGGCCCTGCCCTGGGCAGGCTCATAGTCCGACTGATGTAGCGGATGGGCCACGGGCACGATGACCAGACTAGACGTCGGGCTCGAAGTCAGGCCGCTTGTCGGGCATCACATACTTCTCCCGGACAACGTGTGTTGAAGCGGCCGAGAAGCTTGAGCTCCGGGGGCCCGCTCGCGCAACTCATCCGGCCTGCGGCCTCTTTTCGTTGCTTCCTCCAAGGTGATCATGCCGGATGAGACGAGATCCTGCAGGCTCTGGTCCATCGTCTGCATTCCTTGCTGCCTGCCGGTCTGCAGATATGTAGGAATCTGGTCGATCTTGCCCTCACGGATCAGACTGCGTATCGCGTCAGTGCCAAGCATCACCTCGAAAGCAGCGACTCGACCGGTACCATCTTGTCTTGGCAATAGGACTTGGGAGATCACCCCTTCCAGCACCAGCGACAGCTGACATCGGATCTGCTCTTGCTGTGTTGGAGGGAAGACGTCGACGACCCGCTCAATTGTTTGAGGAGCGCTCATCGTGTGAAGTGTGCTCAAGACCAAATGCCCAGTCTCCGCGGCAGTGATCGCCGTCGAAATCGTGTCCAGGTCCCGCATCTCCCCGACCAGGATGACGTCGGGATCCTGACGAAGCGCGTGCTGCAGGGCACCGGCGAAGGATTTGGTGTCGTCGCCGAGGTCACGCTGGGCGATGAGACACTTGTTGTTCTGATGAGCGAACTCGATCGGGTCCTCGATCGTGATGACGTTTCTGCTGTCGGACCGATTCAGGTGGTTTATCATTGCGGCCAGTGTTGTCGACTTGCCACTTCCCGTTGGACCCGTGACCAATACCAGGCCCTTCATCTTGAGCGCCAGGGTTGCGCAGACATCCGGCAGCCCAAGATCCTCCATGCTGGGCATCTCGAGTGATACCCTTCGAATGGCAATGCTGATCGTCCCTCTTTGAAAGAAGGCATTGACCCTGAAACGAGCCAATCCTGCGATGCTGTAGGCAAAGTCGAGCTCAAGGTCCCTGAGGAATGTCTGCTTCCGGCTCTCTGTCGTCATATGTTCAACTGCAGTCAGCGTGTCCTCGGGCGTGATATCAGCCAGCTCCCGTAGGGGCACGAGGTCGCCGTCAATCCTGAGTACAGGCGGACTCGGCACACGCAGATGCAGGTCCGACGCTCCTTTTTCAACCATCAGGCGTAGCAACTCGTCGACATTCATGTCGCCTCCTAACATCGCGGATTCTGCCCGCGGCCACACATATAGCCACGCCAGTGCACTTGCCTGCCGTGGCTTGTCCTTTTGGTGCCTTTTGTCGGTCCCTACATATACAACGATCTGGCGAGGGCTTTGTTACGTCGCCGGATGACACGATGGGACTGGCTCAAGTGCCAAGGGAGCTCCCACCGTCGATGGCTTCCGGACGAGTTTCCTGGGCGCTCGCCGGAGTCAAACGACTCTCAACCCATTGTGCGTTGGCTGAAGCACTGCGGCAATCCCAGGAAGGTACTAGTCAGAGGGGTACTTTCTCACTGTGGAAGAACCGGCCTCGGCTGGATTCCACGAACAGGCGGGAGCTAGCCTATCACGCTGGCCCGGCGCAACTCGTCGATACGAGCGGCATCGTAGCCGAGCTCGAGCAGGATCTCTTCCGTGTGCTGCCCCGGCCTCTTGCACCAGTTCCGCACCTCAAATGGCGAGGCGGATAGTCTGAGCAAGGGGCCGACCCGTCGCACACTTCCCAGGTCCGGATGGGGCATGTCGCGGATCGTGCCGCGACTGAGAAGCTGGGGGTCAGATGCAACTTCGTCGATGGAGTAGACGGGCCCGACGCACGTGTCCTTTTGCCTGAGTATGTCTACCCATCCATCTCGGCTCTTCGTGAGGAATGCCTGCCTGAAGACCCGAAAGATCTCTTCCCGCTTGGCGCCTTCCGCATATTGGTGCTCGATGAGATGCGCACAGCCAAGGAGTTCACAGAGATTGGCGTAGAACTGCGGTTCGACCGCGCCAATGCTGATGTATTTGCCGTCTTTCGTTT
>JAZFSU010000179.1:0-3529 GCA_036446335.1 Dehalococcoidia bacterium
GCGCCCACAAATGTGCGACCGCCACCTACCAGTGCTCCATCCCACTGAAACCCCTTTTGCGAAACCCAGTACTGCCCCAATCGTACCCCGTCGGCTTAGAGAAAAGTACCCCCCCGCATCCCCCAAAATTGGGATACCCATGAACCCAAACGTGGTGGATAATACTCTCATGCAAAGGGGATAGGTCGCTGACGACTGTGGGGCGCTGCACGACGTAAGTGAGCCCACACAAGTCCGTCCCGACGCGCGGTCGCAAAAACCTCAACTGCGCGAATCAAATCAGGAGGAGAACCAAATGCCTGCTCAAGGAAACAGTCTCAAAGGCTACAAGAAGGTAATCTTCGCGCTCACCGGGGCAATCCTAATCGTATTCGGCGCACTGTGGATGACGGCAATTTTCCCTTCCCTCATGAAGGCTCCCACAGACCTGGACAAAACCCAGACCTTTGTGGGAACGGTTCAGTTCGCGGACCAAACCGGCGCGCTCAGCGAGCCTATGCCGCTAAGCCAGACCAGGCACCAGATGGGCATCGGTACAGAGGGAGACAACGTGCTGATAGTTGAGGAAGTGATTACGTTCGCAAACGCCGTCACAGGCGAGGCGATCCCCTTCATGCCCCCAGCGACAAGCACAATAACAGTGGACAGGTCAACTCTCAAGATGGTGTCGTCCGAAACCGCGGATGTGGAGCGGCAGGGACAGTGGTCTCCCCCATCAGGGCTTGCTGAGGGTGACTCGTTCATGGTCTGGAACCCCGCTGCCGGCATGGCTCTCGAGGCCACATACGTCCGTAGCGACACGTTCCAAGGACTCGACGTCCTTGTCTTCCAGATCAACGAGGAGTTCCTCCCGCTGGGCCAGGAAGAGCAACAGGTGGCCCCAGGCGTGATGATGATGTTTGACAAATACCTGACAACGGACGTCACGATAACAATAGAGCCTACCACAGGCGTGCCGGTCAACACAGTCGCTCATACGGCGATAGGCTACGCCCTTCCAGGGATGGACCCTGTGCCATCTTTCGTGCAGGATGTCCGATACTCTGAGGCAACGATAGCCTCCTATATGGACACAGCCACGAGCGCTCGCTCGCAGCTCTTCCTGTTCGGCACACTCATCCCATGGATTGCCATCGGCTGCGGTGCCGCTCTGCTGATGATCCCTGCGGACTTGGTCGTCCTCAGGAAGCTCCGAAAGGCCACGGTTGAGGAGCCAGCCGACGTTCCAACGCCGACGCCGCTCCCCCTTTGACAACCAACACGACGCAATTGGAAAGCCCCCCTTTTCCAGGGGGGCTTTCTGTGTCCGTCATCCAGCCTGGCCATTCGTCGTCGATCGCGGCAAGCCAAGAGCTGCCCCCTCCGACCGCGTCGACGACTCAATGTTGTATCCCGATCCGCGATTCTACAACTTCTGCCACATCATCAGCCTTGCCGCTACAACTGAACCAATGACAAACAGGAGTGCATCGGCAACAGCCCATAGTGCGAACGCCTCACCCCGAACCACTAGGCACTCCTCACCTTCTCCTTCAGCTCCTGCTCAACGGACTCGACTATGGCAGCCTTCACGCTCTCGACTTCCTCCCTTGCGAGTTGGCGCTTGCCCCGCCATGAGTCGGCCCACACTATCAGCGGCGGGAGTATGAACAACGTGCTGGCCAGCGCTAGGGACACGTCGATCACTGTCATCAGGCCAAAGTACCGCAGAATCAGGAAATCTGTGGCCGCCATCAGAGCAGCAAAGCCCCCAATCGTGGTGAGCCCCGACGCTAGAATGGGCCGCCCTATCCTGGTGACGGCAACGACCATCGCCTCTCCCGCCTCCACGCCTTTGCCTCGCTCTTCGTAGTATCGCATCATCAGCAAGATCGTGTACTCCACACCGATGCCCAGAATCAGGAGACCGAGGCAAGCAGTGAGCGGAGTATACTTGATGCCTCCAACATACATCAAGCCACTGGACCACCCGATAATAAGCCCGATGGGGAGAGTTGCCATGAAAGCCTTGAGGATACTGAATCTGAACAGGACGAGCAGGGCCAAGAATACGAAGCCGACGCCTATCATGGTCATCTTGAAGCGACCGCTGGTGAAAGCGTCCAGCAGGTCCGGACCAAGCGATGAGGCACCCGTTATGGCAACTGTGACACCTTCGGGGTGACTGGACGCAAGATCCCTCAGCTGCTCTTCCACATGCCGAAGCTGCTCCACCTCATTCTGGTCCGTGTTCAACAACCCAACGACTATATTAGCGGCAGTGAAATCGTCATTCACCAAGTTTCTTCTGATCTGCGGCGATGCGCCCTGCAACACCTGCTTCGTCTCCCCGGGTGTCTCTGGCACCCCAATGCCGCCACCGCGAACCACAAGATCGGTGAAGCTGTCAACTGTAACTACGTTGTCCTGCATCTCTCTGCTTACCCGACCATCATAATCCGCGATCCAGGAAATGACCTCCGGATCTGTGACGTCGTCAGCCTCGACCAGCACGTTCAGCGTGACTACGCCTGACATCACTTCCTTCAACGTCTGGTAGTCTTTCATCGCCACCACATTTTCGGATATCATCCTTGTCTCATCAGTCTCTGTCTCGATTTGCGAGTCTGCGACGAAGCCAGCCACCGACAGCGACAGCGCGACAAAGATGACAATCGCCGGGTGCCTGATTACAACGGGCACACTTCGACGGAGAGCCTTCTCAAGCAGGCCCTCGCTCGGTTCCGCGCGTTCGGCCAGATCAGCCATGGCCCCAGGCTCGTGCTGGGCGCGACGTGCTCGCCAGTACACAATTGTCAAAGGGAAGAACATAGCCACGAGGAAGCAGGCAATCACGCCGACCAGCAACATGAGGCCGAAATCGCGAATCATCGGAATCGGCGAGAAGACCATAGCAGCGAAGCTGAGACACACGGCAACCGCAGCAATCCCAATTGCCGGCCCAACACGGGTCAAGGAAGCCATGACAGCCGTTGAAGGGGTGGCACCATTTCTCATTTCCTCATCATAGCGGTTGTGAAGTTGGATTGAGTAGTCCACCCCGAGCCCGACGAGTATGGGGAAAGCCGACATTGACACCATCGTGATGGGAATACCAAGCAGACCAAAAGCTCCGAAGGCGTAAATCACTCCGAGGCCAACCGCGCCCAATGGCAGCCACCGCCAGGCGAAGAAACCCCGAACCTTGAATATCAGCGCCAGTATGAGAAACATCAGGAGGAGTGATGCCACGAACATGAGGCTCATGCTCCTGGTCATAATGTCCTCTATCTGGCTCATGAAAGCGGGAGGGCCAGTGAGAACGGCTTGCACCTCGACAAAACCCGCCTCAACAACCGCCCTGTCAGTCTCCTCAATCAACTTCACGATGTCGTCCCCAGCGAAGTACATGCCCTCCGGCATGACGGGGATAATGGCATGCTTTTCATCCGGTAGCACATTCCTGAATTCCGGCCGGATTTCCCCGCTTTCCGCATCTCTCAGTATCGATTGAACCAGTCCGGGATCCTCCGGCAGTATCGCACTCCCG
>JAZFSU010000180.1:0-3226 GCA_036446335.1 Dehalococcoidia bacterium
GAGTTGGTAGACGTACATGAGAGGAGAAAGCGCGGCGAGAAGGTGCCCACACAGTACGAGACAACGTTGCCCAGGAAAGATGGCGCCCGATGTCCCGTTGAGTTCAGCGCGAGGATCATCGAGTACCAGGGAGCCCCTGCCATCTCCATCGTTGTCAGAGACGTCACCGAGCGCAAGCTGATGGAGCAGGCATTGAGGGAATCCGAGGCACAATTCCGGACAATGTTCGAGGAGGCGGCGATCGGCATAGCGTTGGTCGACATGACGGGAATACCGTTCAAGATCAATCCCGCGCTGCAGCGCATGCTTGGCTACACGAAGGAAGAGCTCAGCAGCATCGCTCTGACCGAATACATCCATCCGGGCGGTGCCATGACCAGTGCGGGACCCTTCCAGGAGATAATGGCAGGCAGAAGGGACGAGTATCACGTTGAGAAGCAATATACCCGAAGAGACGGCCGCTCGATCTGGGGCCGCCAGACTGTTTCACCTGTCAAGGATTCGGAGGGCAATCCTCTATTTGCCATCGCAATGATCGAAGATATAACCGAGCGCAAAGTGGCGGAAGAAGAGAAGAGCAAGATGGAACAACAGCTTCAACTCACCGGCCGTCTGGCAGCAGTCGGTGAGCTGGCGGCCGGCGTCGCGCACGAACTGAATAACCCGCTGGCTGCCGTTCAGGCCTACGCTCAGTTCCTTACGTCCAGGAAAGACCTCGATGAGACCATCAGAGGCGACGTGGAAACAATATACAAGGAGGCGCAGCGTGCCTCCAGAATAACGAGCAACCTGCTCTCCTTCGCCCGCAGGCACAGGCCCGAAAAGACTCTCGTCTCACTCAACGATATCATCGAGAAGAGCCTGGAGCTGAACGCCTACCGGATGAGGGTGAACAACATTGCGGTGGAGACGAAGCTGGATCCCAAGCTGCCAATGACCATGGCCGACTTCCACCAGATTCAGCAGATCTGTGTCAACCTCATCACCAACGCCGAGCAGGCCATGACGGAGACACACGGCCGGGGCAGGCTCACGATCAGGACACGAAAGGTGCACGACATGATCGAAGCATCCTTCGTTGATGATGGGCCAGGCGTCTCGAGTGAGGATCTGACCAGGATATTCGACCCATTCTTCACTACCAAGGATGTGGGAAAGGGAACCGGGTTGGGTCTCAGTATCTGCTTCGGCATAGTCCACGAACACGGAGGCCGACTGTACGCAACCAGCGAGATCGGCGAAGGGTCGACTCTCGTGATGGAGCTGCCCATCGTCTCCAAGGGTCAGTTTGACGTCGAGCGGATGGAGTCTGTCCAAGATTGAGGGGGATTGAGATGAACGAACCAAAGGGAACACTGCTGATTGTGGATGATGACATCGCTGTGAGGAGCGTGGTGGCCCGAAAGATGCAGATGCAGGGCTACGAGTGTATGATGGCCTCGGACGGCACGGAGGCCCTTGAGAAGGTCTCCACACACAATTTCGACCTGGTGCTCCTTGATATGAAGATGCCAGGACCATCAGGAATGGAAGTGCTCCCCCAGATCGTTGCGGCGCATCCGGAAGTTGGCGTAGTCATGGTCACCGCGGTGTCAGACACGGAGACAGCGGTTGAAGCGATGAAACTCGGAGCATGCGACTATGTGACCAAACCGTTCAACTTGGATGTGCTGAGTCTGCGAGTGAACAAAGCCCTCGAGAGAAAGAGATTGCTCGAGGAGAACAAGGACTTCCGACTCCACCGCCGGAGCACGCTTCCCTGAGACAATGAGGCCTGTGACGCCCTCCCGGCCGGGGCGCAACCAGGGCAGCCCACCAACGAAGTCCAGTCCGCCAAGAAACCAGCGCGCCAGCCTGCTGGATACTTGCCCTCCTCACCCTCGGTACTATATTCCCATCGATAACTACCTGAAATCGCTATTCATATCCGGTGACGGGTGCGTTACTGTTTGATTAGGATAGTGTCACTACCGGTATCTTGCCGAGATATGGCGAGAGGATCGTGAGGCGAATCATGGAGAATAACCAACTCGAAGCAATGCTGACCGCACGCCAGGTGGCTGAATTCCTCCAGGTCAGCATTTCTACCGTGAGACGGTGGAGCGACCGCGGCATGCTTCAGTTCTATCGCATCGGTTCCCGAGGAGATCGGAGATACCGGCGTGATGATGTCATGCGTTTTCTGCACGAATCCACAGTTGGCGGGCCGGATCAAGCGGCTGAAGCTCAGCCGCCAGCCCGATTCAGCGAAGGCAGGTGACCTACCGCCGACCCAAGGGAGAGTTGGGCAGTCCGCTCATAGTGAGCGCCAACACCCGATCACCAGCTTGAGCGGTGGCAGCAGCCCGGGATCTATGGCCGATGACATTCCAACCGTTTGCAGACAGAGAGAACGAGAGATGAGGGACACGACCACAAACGATATGCGCATGACCGAGAAGATGCTACTGCTCAGCTTCGGGCTGGCCGTCTTCTTCTGGATCGTCGAATCGGTCATGGCCGCCTTCGCATTCAACAAAGGCAGTCTCGCCAGCCAGATACTCTCCTCAGAACCGCATCAGTTGTGGATGTATGCACTGGTCCTCTGCATCCTCATAGTGCTTGGCGGCTACGCTCAGGTCATCATCCGGCAGCGGAAGCGGATCGAGCAGGCGTTGAGGGACTCGGAGGCCAAATATTCGGCGCTCGTCGAGCAGGCGAAGGACGGGGTCGTCATCGTGCAGGACGGAGCATGCAAGTTCGCCAACAGGGCCATGGCTGAGATCAGCGGCTATTCGCTAGAGAAGATGATGGGAACGCCGTTCTCTGAGATCCTGGCACCGGAATCGAGCGATCTGATGACCCAAATACGGGAAGCGAACGCCACTGGCAAGAATGCTCCCGTCGTCTACGAAGCCAAGATCATTTGTGCCGATGGGACTCCAAAGGACGTGGAGATATCCGCCAGCTCCATCCAATACGACGGAAGACCCGCTGGCATGGGGATTGCGCGCGACGTTACCGAGCGCAAGCAGGCGGAGTACATGCTGAGACAGCAGGCTCAGGATCTGGCTCGCTCCAACTCCGAGCTTGAGCAATTCGCCTACGTCGCCTCCCACGTTACAAGACCGCCTCACTGCATTCACGCCGATCGTGAGCAGCTTTATCACCAACCCCGTTTAGTACTCAATTATCATGATAATTGAGTACTAGCCTGGCGAACAATCCCAGGGGAGCGTGCATAATC
>JAZFSU010000181.1:0-6412 GCA_036446335.1 Dehalococcoidia bacterium
TGAAGCCCCGATCTTCATCATCAATGGTTCATTTCCGGCGCAATGAGCGATCAAGGCGTACGGTCATTCCCCCTTCAGAGCACATACCCTCAACAGCAAGTACGAGCGGACCAAGAGCCCGCTCGTTGCAGGTTGTTTGCAGAGTTGTGGTCTCGCGGAATCAGACCGCCCGAAACTCCTCCAGGAAGGCTTCATCTTCCCAGGATCACGACAGGTAGTGCGCCAGCAAGTCCACCCGGCCACGCTTGACCAGGTACATGCCCGAGAAGCGCATCACCTCCCGAATTCTCCGCCGGTAGTCCGGCGCATAGCAGTGCGTCTTACACTTCTTGCACGTCGGCTTGGGATCATAAGGGCATAGCAGCATCTTCGCTATGCCGTGGTTGAGCAGCTTGCCGCAGCCGTTGCACAGCTCGAGGTTCTTCTCGCCGAGGATGTCGCGAAGTCTATCGTCCCTGAAGAGGAAGGGTTCCTTGACTTCCGCGCCGTGATGCTCCCGGCAGTAGATTGCGATGAAATCGCTCAGGACTCTTATGTCTTTCCTCTTCTTCGCGTCAAGCTTCTCAAAAAGCGTCGTCATCTCAGCTTCCACCTTCCGGCACAATGATCACGGGAAACAACCCAACTGGCAACTGGCAATTCTTATGTTAAGTGTATTCGCGGCATCGCCCACCTGCTTTGGGGCCACCGTGAGCTTCTTGGCTATCCTGAATGCTTCGGCGCACGGCAACTTGCCGTCAATCAGAGATGCCCGCATCTCCGCCTCCAGCGCCTTGTCAACATCCTTCGCTGATCCCCCCGTTGAGTCAGCCATGGCAATCACCTCCCAGCTCGGCACATACCTGCGTCTTAAAGGTTACAGGACCAATGATAATACTGAGACACACATCTTACCATGATTTGAATCATACAGGCGGAAGCGTCCTCAGCCGGAGAAGCACGCTCGAGTGTCAATGGGTTATGCTGTCATCTTCCACAGCTCCCACAGCCACACGCATAAAACCACGGTCACTGCCCCGGCTCCTCGGGCCTTGCGGACAGCGTCAGAGGAAGGCCTTCGATCGAGGGTTTGCCTATGTCCGGCGGGGGCAAAATGAGGGTAGCCAGCCCAAACGGGCTGGCTACCCTCGAAGCAACCTAAGGGAGACACAGCCGGACTGAGCACCAAAACAGCCCAGCGTCCCCCCAAGTGCATCCTACCTGAGCATCATATTCCTGTCAACGCGTCGCCGTTGTGCCTGTTGAGGCGATAGGTAAGCAGTAGTGAGCCCGGTGGAACGTTGCGAAACACGCCATGATTGGGTGTCTCGGGGCGGTGGAATACATTGCAGGCCGCTCGCCTGCTCGCTCTCTGGCCCTAGCTATGGATGCGGTGGGCCCTCGCTCAGCACCCTGAGCTTGGTCTCGTCGAGAATGACCGTTTTGCCCCTGACGGACCGGATGATGCCCCGGTCCTTGAGGCGGCTCATCACCCTTATCGCTGTCTCCGTGGTAGTTCCGGACATGTCGGCGATATCCTGGCGGGTGAACGGTATCTCATGGCCAAGCTTCGAGGAAAGCATGAGGAGCAAGCTGGCGACTCGCTGGTCAACCCTCTCCCCTGCTATGTCCCTCAGTCGACTCTGGGCATCCCTGAGCCGCCCTCCCAGGACCTGGATGATCCTCAGTGCCACCTCCGGCCGGCTGGCAAGGAAAGTCAGGAACTCCCCCCGTTTGATTCCCAGCACCTTCGTCTCGGATACCGCTTGAGCGGAGGCGGGATAGGGCTTGTTCTCGAAAACGGCGACCTCGCCGAACATCTCGCCGGGGCCGAAGAAGGCGATGATGAACTCCTTCCCCGATGACGCATGCTTGAAGACCTTTATCTTACCCTCGGATATTATGTAAAGCCACTCAGGGTCATCGCCATCCCAGAATACGAACTCCTCCGCCTCGAATCTCCGTTCGACCACGATCTCTGCGAACTCGGCGAGATCGTCCTCGCTCAAGCCTGAGAAGATCAGCGACTTCTTCAGAATCTCTGTGCTGGAACCGTGATGCAAGAGTGACTGCCCTCCTTGAGTGCAGATTATACCACAGGCGGTCGCAACCACCCCCCGTGAGCATCCCTTTAGCGCGTTTGCGACCGCTGGAAGACGCCGCTGACAAGGCGCCTTCACCTGAATGGCTCTGCACTGAACACCCAGATGTTCCGACGGCTAGACGTTCAGCCGCTTGAACCGTCCGCACGAGGGCTCTGAGCGCCGTGCCCCCACCGTATACGCGGACCGCACCCAGTGTTCGAGCTCCAACCTCATCGGATTTACATGCGCCCGACAGTGAGACGCCCAGATGTCTGGCTGGCCAGACAGTAGGTGCGTCCGCGTAGGGGCACACCGCGCCCACCTCGAGAGCATCGGAGTGAAGGTCCAACTCCTGGAGGCGACAAGTGACCGGGAGCTGACCGGGCGAAAGCGCTCGTGGGGAGAGAAATCGGAGAGCGTCATCCGGATAGCAGACCGGAGTATCGACTACGTGAGCGTCGTGAGTGTGTCCAGCCAGTACGGCACGAACTACTACCTCGAGTACATGGTGATGAGCCCAGGCCACACCGGTCAAACGAAGTTGAAGAAGACCAAGATGATCAGGAAGAAGAAGCCGCGCATCTGGGGGAAGGTGGTGGACATAGAGTGGAGAGGCGATCCTCACCTGTCAGGCAGGCTCAATTTCGACTATGATCTCAAGCACAAGCTGCTCCAACTCGATAGGAGCGCCCTGAAGGGCGGCATAACCATCATCCCCGAGCCCAAACACGGACACACCAGAATCAGAACAGGCTACCAACTGCCATCGCCCGCCCTGTTCAAGGCCGTAGACGCTATCGCGAAACACGTCAAGTCCTGGGCCTAGCGTAGGGAAGTGCGAAACTCTTCCTGAAGCTAGCCGCGCCCAACTTCCCACGTTCTTTCACCATTCTCGCAAAATGGTTCGCGCCAAGCCATTCCTGTTATCTCACTTGACCCTCGCGGACATATGTTCCATAATCGACACCACAATGCGGCAAGAGTGCTGCGATGCAGTCTGAGCCAGACGCTGTGTCTGCAGGCGAAACAGTCGAAATGCGACGTCAACCGGATTACGAACATCTGAAGAGAGTCCGTTTTCTGGATCGTTCATATTTGAGGTTTCTATACTTTTCGCGTCATGGGCGAATACCCAGGTCTCGGTTCTATCTGGGCTTCCTCTTGGCAACCTTGCCGTATTTCGTTTTGCTTGCCAGCATACCGGAATCATTGCGGGAGATCGGGACGCTGGCACTAACCCCGCTCCTCGTGATATGTGTCTACATGAATGCAATGCTCTACGTGAAGAGGGCGCACGATGTGAACCGTTCGGGGCGTTTCTGCTGGATGCTATTTCTTCCGCCACTATAGTTCTGGGTCATGATAGAGCTCGGGCTCGAAGGTAGTCCAGGTCCAAATCGCTTTGGGCCGGACATGACAACATGACTGTGCAGTTGGTTTACAGTGATTGCCCGACGAGTAGGAGCAAGACGCCGATCATGGAGCACATCCAGGCCTGGGCATGTAACTGGCATCGGCAGCGTTTCTCGCTTATACTCTTGGGCATCCAGAACTCAGGGAGAAGGCCAATGCTCAGCTGGGAGAAGAAGCTTGCCGACATCGATCCCAATCAGGAATCATGGCCCACATGCTTTGGCTGCGGCCGGGACAACCCCGTCGGGCTCAAGCTCAAGTTCAGGAAAGATGAAGACGAGGCCACATGCGAGTTCACCCTCAGCGAACACTATGAGGGCTGGTACGGAGTCGTTCACGGAGGCATAGTATGCACGATCCTTGACGAGGCCATGGCCTACACCTACTTCCCCAAGATAAAGGGAGTCACCGCCAAGGCCGAGTTCAGGTTCAGGCAGCCCGCGCCCATAGGCGTACCCATGATCGTCACCGCCAGGCTGGTAAGAAAGACGAGGAAGCTCTTGACAACAACCGCTACAATAACCCTCGAGGACGGCACAGTGATAGCCGAGGGTACGGCCCGGGCGTACGTGGTGAACACCGCGAGGGACTGAGAGAACCCGCTGACGAGCCTGCACCGCCTCCGTCACCGCATCCTTTTGACCCACCAGGCAAGCCAGACGAAATGGATTATGTTGAAGGTAGTGACCACCGCCGCAGGCAGCGCGGCCCGAGGCCCGAAGAACAAAAGAGCGATGCCTCCCGCAAGCCCGTCGTTCTTCCTCGTGCCGAGCAGCATGAGGCTGATCCTGTCAGCCTTCGCCACACCGAATAATCCGGCGATGCGGTTGATCACCTCGGCAATGATAAAGGTCCCTGTAAAGGCAATGATCGAAGCGAGCAGCAGAGTATCGGGCTCCTGCAGGAATGTGTCCCGGTTCAGGCCTACGATCGTATAGATCACAAGAAAGAAGCCCCAGGTCACCACCGGCGCTTTCCACCTGTCCACAGTCGCCGCCACGGGCGTGCGCCGGAGCACCCTCGAGACGACAATGGGCACGACGATCAGCTCTCCGAGCACCGTCAGCAGCCTCAAGGGATCGACCAGGTTGGCTCCCAGGAACAGCAGGCAGATCGCCGGGGTTATTGCGAGCCCCGCCACGTATGCTCCCACGTTCCCAGTCAGCGAGAGCCTGGTGTTGCCTCCGAGAAGAAACGTCAGCGGGATCACGGCCACCGCGGGCGGCACTGCAGCAGCGATCACAAAGCCGTTGCGAATCATCTCGTCATCGATGATGAGCCATGAGAGCCCGATGAAAATGCCACCGAGTACCACGAAGCTCAGCATCAGCGCCGCCAGGATAGGTACCAGAATCCCCCTCCAGTCGAGGAATATCCTGGCGGAGATGTCCATGATGGAGACCGTCATGATCACGCCGAGGACGGGCAGCAGGGCGTGCTCCGTCCACGAAGCGCCGCCGCTGAACGCTATCGCCACAGCCATGCCCAGCAGGAATACGAAGCTGGTGTTTCCCAAGAGGCCAGACAAACGGGCTCTGATCGACATAGAGGCTCACCGGCCGATGGTCAGGGATTCAAAGACGAACGCATCCCTGCGGGACAGTCACGCCGCCGACCGAGACAAACGTGTTCTCCTACGGCAATGTAGACGCATCTCAACGGCTTGTCAATGCCAACAATGGAGGCTGGAACAGGGGACGAAACGGTTTCGGGGGAGAGGCGACCCTGGGCCAGGCGCTGGCGGAGCGGGTGCTCCGCGCTACTGCCGTCAGGATTCACACAGCCAACATTGCTTGACATAACATCCCTCAATAGCCTAGATGTCCAGATGTCTGGCTGTCAAGATCGGCGGTACTATTTTCCCGCCCGCCACCACCAGGAAGACCCATTGAACACCCGATACGAACTGTGCTAATGTTTGAGCAGGATATCCGTTGCTGAATTCGCGTGATTGGCCACTGCTTCGGGGCCGGGGAGGATGGGATGAGCACGCTGCTCCTCACCAAGAGCGATATGTCAGACCTCCTGAACATGGAGGAGGTCATAGGCGCGGTCGAGCAGTCCTTCCGGGACTGCGCCGCCGGCAGGGCCCAGATGCGCTCGAAGGTCTATCTCCAGCTCGAGAAGGGGGATTTCAGGGCCATGCCCTGCGCTGTACCCGGCGCCGCGGGCATGAAATGGGTAAACGTCCACCCTGGAAACCGCAAACTCGGACTGCCCACGATCATGGCGATCCTAATCTTGAACGACCCGGACACCGGCTACCCCACGGCGATCATGGACGCCACCGAGATCACTGCGTACCGCACCGCTGCGACCTCGGCCGTCGCCTCCAAGTACCTGGCTCGCCCCGACTCCCACAGCTTGGGGCTCCTCGGTGCAGGCCGCCAGGGTCGCATGCACCTCAAGGCACACTCCGTTCTCTTCTCGTTAGAAGTCGTGAGGGTGTGCGACGTGCGTCCTGAGGCAATCGAGGACTTCGTATGTCACTTTCCGAACATTGAGGTGGAAGCGGCCTCTCCTGAGCAGGTAGCCGCCTCTGACATCGTATGCACGCTGACGCCAGCCACCAAGCCGGTCGTTCAAGCCGACTGGATCAAGCCCGGGACCCACACGAACGCGGTGGGCGCGGATGCCCCCGGCAAGCAGGAGCTGGACCCGGCAATCCTGAGCATGGCACGCGTGGTGGTGGACGACGTGGCACAGGCGTGCCACGCGGGCGAGATCAACGTCGCCATCCGCGACGGTCTCTTCGACCGGGCCCTCATTGCGGCCAGTCTCGGCGAAATCATAACCGGCGCCAAACAGGGGCGGGAGAACTGCAAGGACATCACGGTCTTCGACTCGACGGGACTCGCCATCGAAGATCTGGCTACCGCACAGCTCGCATATGACAAGGCCAGCAAGCGCGGCGGATATGCGACCATTGACATAGT
>JAZFSU010000182.1:0-5881 GCA_036446335.1 Dehalococcoidia bacterium
GTTGGAGGCTGAGAAGATCAGAGAGAGGACTATGAGGGGAATAAGAGAGAGGGCCAAAGCCGGGAAGTTCCCCAGTGGCAGGCGAGCACGGTTGTATGGCTACACATATATTCCAGGTAAGGAAGCCGGGCAAGGCATAAGACAGGTCAACGAGAGCGAAGCCAAGTGGGTCAGAGAGATATTCAGGTGGATGGTCGAGGAACGGCTTACCTTGAACGGCATCACCTACAGGCTCAGAGAGCTAGGTATACCCACTCCATCCGGCAAAGGCTATTGGATTAGGTCAACGGTCTACGGGATGCTCACCAACACATCATACATAGGCAAGACATATTGCTTCACACACGTCCACAAGGAGACCGACAAGCACTACAAAGAGAACAGGAAGGGAAGGAAGACTGCCATCGAGAAGCGACCCCACGAGGAAGGATTAGAGATCGAAGGCGCGACACCGCCCATAATTGAGCCGTGGCTATTCGAGTCTGTTCAAGAGAAGCTGAGGCAGAACAAGAGTCAGCCCAACAGAGAGGGGAAGGTCAAGTACCTGCTGCGAGGGCATCTCTATTGCTCGCGGTGTGGCAGGAAGTACTGGGGCTACGCCAGGGAGCGCGACGGACAACCTGCTCCCGACAGACGATACTACTGCATGGGCAGGCGGACGATAATAACCCCTGACAAATGCGACAACAGTGGGCACAAAGCTGACCCAATAGAGAGCATTGTCTGGCAGCAGGTGGAGCGAATACTGTCCAGACCCGACCTAGTGTTGGGAGAACTCAAGAGGAGGAAGGAGCAAGCAGGGGCTGAAGGACAGAGCCACTGGGAACAGAGACAAAGGGCAGTGGAGGCAGCTCTCGGGGGCTGGGAGAAACGCATGGATCGGCTTGCGCGCGCGCTGACAATCGGCCTGCCTGAAGATAGCTTCAAGCGAGAACTGGACGAGCTGAACAGAGAGAAGGCTGAGCTTCAGAGACAGAAGGCGGAGCTAGAGGCCAAGATTATACAAGCGAGTCAGCTAGAGGCCAGCGTAGAGGGCATCGAGAGGTTCTGTGCCCTTGCGAGACAGAACCTTTCCACCTTCGGCTACGCAGAGAAGAGACTCGCCCTTGACGCACTGGCGATCAAGGTTTGGGTCGACGGCAGTGATCTGACCATTGAGGGAGCCATCCCTGACGTAGAAAGTGCTGTGCTGTCCGCTCCACGCTCCTGGAACAGGTAAAGCAGTCCAACCTGGAACTGGAGAGAACGGATGGGATCAAGCGCCACTTCCGCTACGATTGGCAGGAAGTAGCCAAGCACAATCCCGACTACCTTCGCTACGTCGAGGCCGAACGCAAGCGCCTGGGGGACAGCCATCCGCTGTTCCGGACGCAGTACTGTCTGGAACCGCTACGCGGCGGTGGCGGGTTCCTGAACCCGGCGCAGCAGGCCCAACTCTGTGGCTCTCACAGCCGCCGCCATCAACGTAGCGGACCAGGGGTCTACGTTGCGGGGATAGACCTGGCAGGCGAATCGGAGGAGGCAGAGGACGCCGCTCTGCGCGCCCTGAAACCGAGGAAGGACTCCACCGTCGTCACGATCGGGGAGCTCGACTTCTCTGCGTGCAGCAGTGTGGCGCCGCTGCCGCGAGTCAACATAGTAGAGCACTACTGGTGGACAGGCAGGCCTCACACAGATCTCTACCCCCAGCTCGTCGACGTGCTCCAGAACGTCTGGCGCGTAAGGAGGGCCGTGGTGGACGCCACCGGGGTGGGCGCTGGCGTGGCCAGCTTCCTGGCCACAGCCCTGGGGAAGTCCGTCGTGGCGCCCTTTGTCTTCTCCCAGGCGTCAAAGTCCAAGCTCGGATTCGATCTGCTGGCGGCGATAAACTCAGGGCGCGTCAAGATTTACGCCCAGGACGGATCAGACGAGTACCGCGAGTTCCGGTTCCAGATCGCTTCGGCCAGGAGCAGCTTCAGGGCCAACCAGACGATGAGCTTCTATGTCGACCCGGCGACAGGCCACGACGACTTCCTCACCAGCCTGGCGCTGCTGGTCGAGGCGGCTCGCTACGTGCCCAAGTCGGCCCGAGGACGTCTGAGGGAGGGATAGGCATGTGTTGGAGGCTTGAGGCCAACTGCGATGCGCCTGCTGAGTACTGCGACGAAGGCTGCGACCTGTCCCCGTCCTGCCTCGAGTGCCCCTTCCCCCGCTGCCGCTACGACGAGCAGGCGGAGGGCAGACAGCCAGCCAAAGTGTTGCGTGACAACGAGATCATGATGCAGCGAAACCTCGCCGGCGGGAGCGTGGCAGAGCTGGCTCAGACATTCGGTGTGAGCAAGCGCACAGTTCAACGCATTATCAGGAGGGCAACCAGTGAATAGCACATCTCAGCCATCGATCGCGACCTCGGACCTCACCATACCCCAGCGGATAGCCCATATGGACCCCGACCGGCTCAAAGCCTACCACGAGAACCTTGATTTCTACAACGGCGTCCAGTGGCTGGGCCCTGTCCGGCAGCGGGAGCGGCGCCTCACGTTCAACTATGCCAGAGTCTTTGTGGACAAGGCGACGAGCTATCTCACCAGCGGCTTCGCGTTCGACATCGGCCCGGCGTCCTCCGAGGACCCCGAGGCTGCGCGCAGGGCAGAGTCCGCCCTGTACGAGGTGTACGAAGCTAACAGCCTGGAGCAGCTCGATTTCGATACCGAGCTCGACACTGCCATCCTGGGGGACGGCTGCTACAAGGTGACGTGGGACGCCAGGGAGCGGCGGGTCCGGGTATCCGCCCCCGACGTCCAGGGCATCTTCGTCTGGCTGCTGGGAGACGACGTCACCCGGGTATGGCGAGTCGCCAGCCGCTACCAACTCTCGGCCGACGAGATCGGCATACTCTACGAGGCCGCCGGCCACAGCTCCAAGAAGGAGTCCACCGTGGTAGAGGTCTGGACGGACGCGGAGTTGGAGCTCTGGATCGACGACGTGCTGTTCGAGCGGAAGGCCAACCCTTACGGGTTCATCCCTTTCATCATTTACCCCAACATAAGAGAGCCCAAGAAGTTCTGGGGAGTCTCCGACATCCCCGTCCTCATAGAGCCGGCGCGGGAGCTCAACCGGGCTTTGAGCCAGCTCTCTCTGATCCTCGAGCTGTCCGGGAATCCCATCGCGGTCCTGGAGAACATCGAGAACGCCGAGGACATCGCGGTGCGGCCCGGCGCGGTGTGGGAGATACCGGAAGCGGCCAGGGCATACCTGCTCGACCTGCTCCAGGGAGGAGGCGTGAAGCTTCATACAGACTACATCGACCTACTGTACCGCACGCTGCACGACCTGTCGGAGTCGCCGCGCACGGCCTTTGGCGACAACCAGCGCGGCCTCTCGGGAGTAGCTCTGGAGATGGAGCTTCATCCGTTGCTGCAAAAGGTGAAGCGAAAGCGCCTGATCAGGACAGCCGCTTACAGGCGGCGCAACGAGATGATCCTGAGGCTGCTGGAGCGGATGGCCGGGGAAAGCTTCGGGCGATACCGCCAGCGGATCATCTGGGGGCCGGTGCTGCCCCAGGACAGGGGGCGGCTGGTGCGGGACGAGCAGATATTGGTCGCCGCCGGAATCCACTCACGCCGGAGGGCCATGACGGAACTGGGTATCGAGGACCCGGACGCCGAACTCGAACGGTGCGCGAAAGAGGCGTCTCTCTCCCGACACACTGGGTAGGTTGGGAGCAGACGCCCCAACCACACTCCCCCGGAGCAGGCAGCAAGCCACGTGCAATCCTGACGATCCGGCCCGCCGCCCGTTATACATTATGTAAGACGAACACACACAGGAATTCCATACTGAACAGCAAAGGGGGCACACCAAATGTTGAACCAGGAATCACAGACGATGCACTCCTCGATGTTGACGAGCTCGGTGGGAAATATGATCGCCGTCGAGGCTGACAACACACCGGAGCGGGAGGAGACTCTCAGGCGGGCGGACGAAGCCCTCCGGAGAGCGAACCAGTGGGTAGAGTGGATGGAGACCCTGAACTGCCCGGTGTGACACTACAGTGACGTGAACCGGGCGAAGGAAGAACAGCAACGGCACAGAGCAAGGATGAAGACCATGTCAGTCAGTATATCAGCTGCAGCAGTCGGTTACTTTGGATTCAACTATGCTATACTTGACACCAATCGGCGATTTGCTGCTCGCGAGACGAAGACGATGCTCCTGGACAGAAGCGCAAGCGAACGAAGAAGCAAGGAATCAGCTCTCGCGGCTCTGTACGACGAGTACTACGACAAAATCGCCCGCTACATCTTCGTCCGGCTGGGTGATCGGGCAGAGGCCGAGGACCTGGCAGGCGAGGTGTTCCTCAAGGCACTTGAATCACTGGGGTCATACAAGGAACGCGGCGTCCCGATGCAGGCGTGGCTTTTCAGGATCGCGCACAACCTTGTGGTGGACCACTTCCGGAGAGCTGCCAAACGCAAGACTGTGCCTATCGATGACCTGCAGGTGGCCAGCGACATCGACCCCCAGGAAGCGGCCGAGGCCAGCATCGAGGTCGCGAGGATCAGCCGGGCCCTGGACCAACTGACTCCCGCCCAGAGGCAGACCATAGAGCTTCGTTTCTTCGGCGAGCTGTCCTCGGAGGAGGCTGGCCAGGTGATGAAGAAGGGTGCCGGGGCAGTGCGCGAGCTGCAGTGCGCTGCGATCAGAACCTTGCGCAAGCTGCTCTACGAGGGCAAGCCTTCCGAGGGTGGTGAGTAAGTCATGATCAGAACTTTTGACACAATACTTGACGAATGCGTCGACCGCGTCAATCGCGGTGAAAAGATCGAGGATTGCCTTGCCGGCTATCCCGAGCACGCAGAGGAGCTCGAGCCGCTTCTCGGAACCATGTTCGATACCAGGAGCGCGTACAATTTCAGGCCATCGGCCGAACGCAAGCTGGCAGCCAGACAACAGTTCAATGCCGCGCTCGGTGAGCGGGAACGGGAGAGAGCTGGAAGACGGCCGCTGGTACCCAGATTACTTGCCTGGCCGGCTTGGGCCGGGGCCGCCGCCGCGCTGGCGATAGTCCTGATAGTGTACTTCGGGGTGAGCCAGGGCGGGATCCCCATCGTACCGGGACCGCAGCCGAACCCCGAGGGCAACTTCGCATTCCTGATAAGCGACGAGGTAAACGCTATCGGTGACTTCCAAAGCCTCGAAGTAACGGTCTCCAAGATCGGCCTTCTTCTGGGAGGCAACGAGAGTCAGTGGATTGAGATCGATCCTGAGGTGAAGACCGTCGACCTTACACTGCTGCCCGGAGAGAAGGCACAGGAGATCTGGAGGGGCAACATAACCCGAGGGCAGTACACCGAGTTGTTCATCTACGTGGAGAACGTCAAGGGTGTCCTTCTTGACGGCAACACCACCACGGACGTGAAGCTGCCCAGCAACAAATTGCGGATGTCCAAACCGTTTAGTGTAACAGGTGACGCTGTGACATCGTTTATATATGATATAACGGTTGTTGAAGCCGGGAAGAGCGGCAAGTACAATCTGAAGCCCCAGATCGGGGAAAGCGGGGCCGACCAGAAGTTCGAGAAGGTCGAGCCGCCCGGACAAGGTGACGGCCCGCCAAAGGGCTCGTCCAAGAAAGAGAAAGACAAGGACAAGGAGGCACTCAGCCATGGTGCAGACAATGAGCAGACACTCCCGACCCCGCGTGGTAAAGGAGCCGGCGCCCGCCGCTGACAGGCTATGGCTGGTGCGGGACGAGATACTGGCCAGCGCCGAAGCTTACTACCAACTGCAAAGAACGGCCGAATCCACGCCCCCTGCCACTCCCGTGAAGATAAGGGTTAGGTCACACCTGCAGCGGCCCAAGGGGTGGGCGTAGTCCCTCATGACTTCATCCACCTTG
>JAZFSU010000183.1:0-10714 GCA_036446335.1 Dehalococcoidia bacterium
AAGCCCGAAAGCCAAAGGCAGCATGGCGAACATGGTTGTCAGGGCCGTCATCAGGATAGGCCGCAGCCTGGTCCGACCGCCTTCGATCAGAGCATCATGGGTAGCCGTCCCCTGCTTCTTCAGCTGCTCCACCAACGCGATGAGCACTATGGCGTTGGTCAGTACGATGCCGACCAGCATCAGCATGCCCATCATGCCTGACATGCCCATGGTGTAGCCGCCCGCCAGGAGCCCCACCAGAGCGCCAATGGACGCCAGCGGCAGAGTCACCATGATGATCAGCGGGTTCAGTACGGAGCGCATGGTAAGCACCAGAATGAGGTAGGCGATGACCATCGCGATCACTATGGCCATCCCCATCTTCTGGAAGGACTCGGCCATCTGCTCGGCCACCCCACCCATCTCTATCACTACGTCCGTTATCCCGAGAGCCTCCAGGTCCGCCTCAACCGCGTCCATTTCCTTCTGTATCTTGCTATTGACCGAGCCAACGTTTTTCTCGGTGATTTTGCCGGTGATGCTCGCGGCGAGATCGAGGTCGATATGGCCAACATGCGTGGGCCTCGTGTCGAGGGCAACCTCTGCAACATCGTCCAGGGTCAGAGACGAACCAACCTCCAGCCTCAAGGCCCGGGCGGTCGCCTCCGGATTCTCGGTCAGGAACAGGCCCATAGCCACCCCTTTGACAAAGACGTCGTATTCATCTTCGTCCACCGTGACCTTGACGCCGGCCACCGGCGCGCCTATCTCCAGAACGCTCTTCTCCTGCCACACCTGCAGCTCCTGCTGCTTGAGTCCAAGCGCCTCAATCTTGTCGGAGTCTACCCTGATGTCGAGCCTCGGGACTACTCTGGAGAGATCGCTCTCCAGGTTGTCTATGGCCTCCATCTCTGCAAGCCTTCCGAGGAGCATCTCAGCCGCCCGCTTCACGTTATCGGCGGACTCACCCGTGACGTTGACCTCGAGGGCGCCCCCGAACCCCATCTGGGAACCCTGCGCCTCCTCACCAGACAGCACCGTCATGTACTCCGCGAACGGGAGATCTTGTACAGCTGCGTCCAAGGCCTCCAACTCCTTGTCCTGATCCGCATCAGGACCCAGGAGGATATTGATTTCGGCGGTGTTGTCGCCAGCACCCGTGGCAACGCTCACAGCGGCATGAACAGAAGTCGTCGTGGCGCCAATGTGCGCGAAGACCAGATCGACATTGTCCCTGCCGACCAGCAATTCCTCCACACCCTTGGCGGCCTCGACGGTCTCCCCGATCTCGGTGCCCGGGGGCATCTCGATCTCCACAACCAGGAGTGACATGGGCATTTCCGGCAGGAACGACGTGCCTATGACCGGGATAAGCCCCAGACTCCCCACGAAAAGAGCCCCGGCGATCAGCAGGGTCAGAATCCGGTGGCCCAGCGCCCACCTTAGCGACGGCATGTAGAGCTTCACGTACCATGAATCCCCATCACGTGCAGGCTTGTCCTTGTCCTTGTCCTTGTCCTTGTCCTTCGCCCCGCCATCCATGAACCAGCGTGAGAAAGCGGGCACCACCATCAGCGCAACGAAAAGCGAAGCGATGAGGGCATATGTCATCGTCAGCGCAAAGGGCACAAACAGCTGGCCGACGATGCCACCCACAAACATCAGGGGGATGAATATCGCCACCGTGGCCAAGGTAGAGGAGGTAATAGGGCCGGCGATCTCTTTGGCACCATTGATCGAGGCCTCCAGGAAGCCTTCGCCCGCCTTCATGCGGCGATACGTAACCTCGGTCACAACAATACTGTTGTCGATCAAACGTCCGACTGCGATAGCCATAGCGCTCAGGGTGAGCATGTTGATGGTTATGCCCGACGCGTACATGGCCAGAAAACCGATCAGAATGCTGAGCGGAATAGAAGCCGCCGTGACCAGTGACGCGCGAAACGCCGCCAGGAACAGGAACACTATTATGATCGCCAGAGCAGCGCCGACCAGGGCCATGTTCGTCAGATCTGAGATGCTATCCTCGATGAAATCGGACTGGTCAAAGGCCGGCTGGAAATCAAGCCCGTTGCCGAGGCCTGCACTCAGCTCCTCGGCCCTCTGCACCACGGCATTCGCGACCTCAACCGTGTTGGCATCCTTGGCCTTTATCACTGCAACGCCTACGCTGGCCTGGCCATCTGTGCGGGCGATCCTCGTTCCAGGAGCCGGCCCCAGCCTGACGTCTGCCACATCGCCCAGCACTACATCTGCAGATCCCAATGCCAGGCTCTCCACGGCTCCAAGAGAGTCGTACTCCGGATTTTCCATGAGAAGCCCGATGATCCCGGACATCGATACGCCCCATTTGTTCATCAGTTCGGGGTCGGGAGAAATCAGTACCTGCTCCTTCTCCCCTCCGTCTATTTCCGCAGCTCTGATGCCTTTGACCTTCAACAGTTCCGGCACGATCTGGGTCTCTGCAATGAAGCCGAGTTGCTCCGCCGGGACATCTCCTGTCAAGCTGAATATTACCAGCGGCATCATGCTGGGGTCCAGATCAACGATCTGGGGGTTCTCGTCCACCCGCGGATCCATTGCGGGGAGGGCTCGCACCACAAGCGGCAGATCCAGCGCGCCAGGGGCCGTGTCCTCCTTTACGCTGTCTCTCACCGTCTGCATATTGGTGCCGAAGTCAAACTCGGCAAACACAACGGAGATTCCGTCCGCCGAAGTCGAGTAGACGTGTCTCAGTCCGTTTCCATCCCACCTGTCCCAGATCGCGTTCTGAATAGGACCAGTTACGTCGGCAGCCACTTCGTCCGGTGTGGCGTCAGGATAAGCCGTTATCGCCATGATAAACGGCATCTCGATATCCGGAATAAACTCCATCTTCAACTGGAAGGTCGCCCAGATCGAGCCCGCAGTCAGCGCTACGGCTATCAAGATAGTCAGCGCTCTCTGCTTCATCGCCAGCTTAGTGAAATACCACACAGAACTATCCTCCGACCGTTACGGTTTCAACTCAAGGACATGGCGCACTGCTCCAGGCGCCGGTTCTCTTCTTCAACAACTGAATCTTCGAGCTTGGCGAACAAGGGCTCCGGCGGAGCGAGCTTCTGCCCCGGCCGGGGCACGCTCGTCCTCCACCCATTCCCTTGCACAGAACCTTCGAAGCCGAGCAGACTGTGCAATTTCTCCGAACTGAACGGCAGGAACGGATAGAGCACAGTTTTGAGACAACAGATGACCCCCAGCGCAGTCGAGATGGCTGCAGCCGCAGAGTCCCGGTCCTCCCTGATGGTCTTCCAGGGGGATTTCATGTCTATATAACGGTTGGCCTCGTGAGCCAGCGCCATGGCCTCTCTCATCGCCTCCCTGAAGTGGCATCCGTGGAGAAGCCTGTCGACGGCATCGAGTGTGGTCTCTGCCTTGCCAAGCAGATCCATCGATTCCGCGTCGACATCACCGGCTGGAGGCACACAGCCTTCGAAATTCCTATGGCAAAGAGTCAGCACGCGATGCACCAGATTGCCGTATGTAGCCACTAACTCGTCGTTGTTGCGGCGAACGTATTCGCGCCATGAGAAATCGGCGTCACCGGTCTCCGGCATGTTGGCTGACAATAGATAGCGTAGCGGGTCGGCCGGGTAGCGCTCCAGATAGTCTGGCAGCCACACCGCCCAGTTCCGGCTGGTAGAGAGCTGCTTTCCCCCCATCGTCAAAAACTCGTTGGCAGGAACGTCAAAGGGAAGCGCGAGATCACCGTGGCCCATGAGCATAGCAGGCCAGATGATCGTATGAAAGGCGATGTTGTCCTTCCCAATGAAGTAGTAGCTCTTCACATCGTCCTGCCAGAAATCACGCCATTTCTCACCGTCACCGGAAGACGCAGCCCACTCCTTGGCTGCGGAGAGATACCCGGTCACCGCATCGAACCATACATATACGCGCTTCTCATCGAATCCTGGTACGGGCACCGGAACACCCCACTGTATGTCGCGCGTGATAGCTCGATCCTTGAGCCCTTCGGCCAGGTAGCCGAGGGTGAAGTTGCGCACATTCGGTCTCCAGTGCTCCTGCACCTGAACCCAGCTCCTGAGTTGCTCGGAGAAAGCGGAAAGACGCAGAAAGAAATGGGTCGAATCCCTGAACTCCGGAGTGCTCCCGCAGAGGCCACAGCGAATGTCAATCAGATCCGAAGGGTTCAGCGGCTTGCCGCACTCATCGCACTGGTCTCCGCGTGCCTTAGGGTTGCGGCAATGGGGGCAGGTGCCCCCCACATAGCGATCAGGAAGGAACCTGCGGCACTGAGAACAATACGGAAGAGACATGGTGTCCTGGTAGATAAAGTCCTTCTCCAGGAGCTTTAGGAAGAGGTCATGAACAACGCGAGCATGGTTCGCTGTGCCTGTACTCGTGAACAAGTCAAACGAAATGCCAAGCTTGTTCCACGAATCCAGAAACGTCTCGTGGAAGTGGGACACCACCTCGTGAGGCGACTTCCCTTCCTGCTCTGCCCGAATGGTGACAGGAGTGCCGTGCTGATCCGAGCCCGACACCATCAAGACCTCGTTCCCCTTCATCCGATGATATCGAGCGAATATGTCGGCAGGCAGGTATGCCCCCGCAATATGTCCCATGTGCAGCGGCCCGTTGGCATAGGGCCACGCTACACCAATAAAGATCCGTTCGGCCATCAGTTCTTCCGGTTGCCTATTCTAACACAAGGGTGCGAAGAAACACAAAGACTCACGCGAGATCAATCCAAGCCCTGTAGATGACCTTCTTGGACAGTCGAGTAGCCTGAGACACCTGTCCCACCGCGTCCTTGGCGGAGACCCCTTCGCGCCGAAGTCGGCGGAGTTCCTCCATGGCGGAATCGGACACCGTCCCCGCACGCCTCTCGTCCCTGCGCCCGGAGATTACAACGGTGAATTCCCCTCTGGGATGAGTGAAGTGAGAGATTGCCTGCATCACCGTCCCCCTGAAGACCTCTTCATGCATCTTGGTCAGCTCGCGGCACACTGCGATTTCCCTATCCCCCAGGACATCGCCGATGTCACCGAGGGACGCCAGCAGTCTGTGCGGTGCCTCGAACATGACCAGCGTCCTCTGCTCAGCAACGACTGAGCCGAGCAAGCGCCTTCGATCCCCCTTTTTGCGGGGCAGAAAGCCAAGATGTGTGAACTGGTCAGCAGGCAGGCCTGAGACCGCCAGAGCCACTGGCACCGCCGAAGGCCCGGGCACCGCGACGACCGATACGCCTGTTTCCAGGGCCATTTTCACCAGCTCATAGCCGGGATCGCTGATAACAGGCATACCAGCTTCCGACACCAAGGCAACGTCCTCTTCCTCGAGGAGCTTCGAGAGATGTGCCAACTTCGCTCTATCACTGTGCCCGTGGTAGCTGGTCAGCGGCGTCTTGATTCCGTACGCGGCGAGAAGCTTCCGCGTCCTGCGTGTATCCTCCGCGGCGATCAGGTGCACCTCGCTCAAGATGCGAATCGCCCGGTGCGACATGTCCTCCAGATTGCCAATCGGGGTGGCTACCAAGTATAGCGTCGACATAGCAAAAAGCGCCTGCCAGCCGCTGACCGTTCCTCGGATACGTTGTTGACTTGGCAGGCCCCTTTATTATATCCTTTCTCTAATACAAGTTACTAGGACGGGCCATGGAACGCACCCCCTACAAGAATCTGCGCAATACCTATGGATTTGACGACATAGCCCTTGTCCCCGGGGACATCACGATCAACCCCGATCAAACCGACATCGAACTTGCCATCGATCGGCTGAACCTCCCCATACCGATACTGGCGTCCGCAATGGACGGCGTCGTCGACGTACCCTTCGCCATAGCCTTGGGCAAGCTGGGCGGGTTGGCGGTTCTCAACCTCGAGGGCTTGCAGGCTCGCTACGACGACCCCGCGGCGGTCCTGGCGGAAATCGCAAGCGCTCCCCAGGACAAGATCACGCCGCTGTTGCAGAAAGTATACGCTGAGCCGATCAAGGAGACGCTCATCGGCGACCGGATCACGGCGATCAAGGATGGCGGAGCGATATGTTGCGCGTCTCTCACTCCCGCCAACACGAAGAGACTGTCGGCAGTGGCCGTTGAGGCCGGACTAGACATAATGGTCGTTCAGTCGACCGTGACCACCGCCCGACATATGTCGAAGAGCTACCGTGGACTAATCTTCTCGGAACTCGTGAAGCAGCTGCCTATTCCCGTAGTGGTAGGCAACTGCGTTACCTACAGCGGCTGCCGCAAGCTAATGGAGACAGGTGTCCATGGTGTGCTGGTGGGAGTAGGCCCAGGAGCAGCCTGCACTACCAGAGAAGTGCTCGGAGTGGGGATCCCCCAGGCAACGGCGACCATGGATTGCGCCTCTGCGCGCGACGACTATTATCGAACCTCCGGGCGCTACGTACCCATCATAACCGACGGTGGAATTCGCGGCGGAGGCGACATCTGCAAGTCGTTTGCCTGCGGCGCGGACGCCGTGATGCTGGGCTCGATCTTTGCACAAACTGAAGAGGCACCAGGGCGAGGCAATCACTGGGGGATGGCAACTCCGCACGAAGCGCTGCCCAGGGGCACACGCGTGAGAGTAGATGTCAAAGGCTCGCTTGAGCAGACCCTCTTCGGCCCTTCATCAGTCACGGACGGGACGCAGAACCTTGTGGGGGCTCTCCGCACATCCATGGGAGTCTGCGGGGCCCGAAACATCAGGGAGATGCACCAGACTGAGGTAGTCATCGCCCCTTCAATAAAGACCGAGGGCAAGCACTTCCAGATGGCACAAAGATCCACCGGATGATTTAGCAGCGGTGAGGTCTCCGCTCATCCAAGAGCTTGACTTGGCAGCACCATCCTGATAGATTATTTTCGTAGTCGCTCACAATAGGCATCCTTCGTTGGGATGGGTGGCGAGCCTGTCCCTTTTCTATATAGAAACTTCACATGGGGTTTGGAATAAATGGCAATTGAAATGATACCCGTCCTCGCAGCGGGGGTCCTGGCTCTGGCCTTTGCCGGCTATCTCGCGCGGTTTATCCTGAGCCATGATGCCGGGTCCGACAAGATCAAGGAGATAGGAGCCGCTATTCAAGAGGGCTCCAGCGCCTTCCTGCGGGACGAGTTCCGCGCATTGGCCGTCGTCACCATCGTGATCGCAGTGATCTTTGGTGCAGCCCTGGAACCCCGGCCGTGGGTTGGCTTGGCGTACCTCGTGGGCACGATAACCTCCGCCCTCGCCGGGTACCTCGGCATGAGCATCGCGGTGAGAGCCAACTCCAGAACCGCTACCGCAGCCATATCGAGTTGGTCTGGGGCACTCAGGATCGCGTTCTCCGGGGGAGCGGTGATGGGATTCTGCGTGGTCGGCCTCGGCTTGCTGGGCCTCGCCTTCATCGTGATCCTGTTCGACGACAGCCATGTCTGGCTCGGGTACGCTGTCGGTGCCTCGATGGTAGCACTCTTCCTCAGGGTAGGCGGCGGCATTTTCACTAAGAGCGCCGACGTCGGCGCCGACCTCGTGGGGAAGGTGGAGGCCGGAATCCCCGAGGATGACCCCAGGAACCCCGCCGTCATTGCAGACAACGTCGGCGATAATGTAGGCGACATCGCAGGGATGGGCTCTGACCTCTACGAATCGTACGTGTCGGCCATAGCAGCCGCCATGGTCCTGGGAGTGGCCGCCGATGTCCTGGGTGCCGACAAGGGCATGTTCTTCCCCCTGCTTCTGGGAGCGGTAGGAATTGTGGCCGCCATCATCGGGACCTTCTTCGTCAGAGGAGCGGAGGCCGGAGCCAGCTTCGAGGAGCAGACAGCCAAGGCTCGCTCCACGATGAATCGCGGCATGTACGCCAGCAATACCCTTATGATAGTTGGCGCTTTTCTGCTGGTCTGGTTCTACCTAGGCTCCGATAAAATCGGCGTGTTCTATGCCGTCATCGTAGGCCTCGCCAGCGGGTTCCTGATCGGCCTGTCGACAGAGTACTTCACGTCAGAACGAGGGCCGGTAAAGAGCATCGCCAAGGCAAGCGAAACAGGGGCTGCCACCAACATCATCCAGGGCTTCTCGGTCGGGATGTTCAGTACTGTAGCCCCGGTCCTCCTGGTGGCCGCAGCCACGCTGATTGCCTATAACCAAGCTGACCTGTTCGGCATAGCCATTGCTGCAGAGGGCATGTTGATAACGCTCGGCATGCTGCTGGCCATAGACTGCTACGGACCGATAGTTGACAACGCCGCCGGCATGGCCGAAATGGGCGGCCTCGGCAAGGAAGTCAGGGAACGGACAGAAGCCCTGGATTCAGTGGGCAACACCACGGCCGCCATAGGCAAGGGATTCGCTGTTTCGTCGGCAGCGCTGGCGTCTCTGGCCTGGCTGGCCACCTTCTTCGCTGTGGCCCAGGAGGAATTCGGCAGAGAGATAGTCGCAAGCCTGACCGAACCCAAAGTCATCGTCGGCTTGTTCATCGGCGGTATGCTTCCTTTCCTGTTCTCCGCTCTGTCGATCCGGGCGGTGAGCGAAGGCGCCTATGCGATCGTCCAGGAAGTGAGAAGGCAGTTCAAGGAGATACCCGGCCTGATGGAAGGCACTGCCAAGGCCGACTACACCCACTGTGTGGAGATAACTACCAAGAGGGCCTTGAGGGGAATGATACTGCCCGGGTTGCTTGTGATGACAGTGCCTCTCGCGATAGGCTTCGGCCTGGGGATGGAGGCCCTGGCAGGCTTCCTGGCAGGAGCACTCGTTAGCGGCTTCCTGTTGGCGATACTCATGGCCAACTCGGGGGGTGCCTGGGACAACGCGAAGAAGTATATCGAGGCCGGACATCTGGGCGGCAAGGGCAGCGATGCTCACAAGGCCGCCGTAGCTGGCGACACTGTCGGCGACCCGTTCAAGGACACAGCCGGACCCTCGCTCAATATCCTGATAAAGGTCGTGGGCAAGGTCGCCGTCATCTTCGTGCCCGTCTTTGTCCTGGTGGTTTCATAGACCACATCAAGCAACAAAGGTGCAAAGCATCCCGAGAATAGTATCCTCGCGATGCGATCTCACAGGAACGGGTTGCGCTGACGTTCCGTGCCGATCGTGGTGCGGGGGCCATGTCCGGGGTACACGATGGTATCGTCCGGAAGTGACATGAGCTTCGTGACAATGCTGTCCATCAGAGTCGCGTAGTCCCCCCCGGGCATGTCGGTCCTGCCAACGCCCAGATTGAAAAGGGTATCCCCGACGAACACGACCCCATCTCCCAGAAGCGAGATACCCCCCTGTGTGTGGCCGGGCGTGTGAACCACGCTGAGTTTCACGTCTCCAACCTCGATCACGTCCCCATCGCAGAGCAGCCTCTCAGGCTTGGGCGAAGACTTCATCGACCCACCCATCACAGCACCCACCATCCGGCCAACCGTCGATGGCATCATGCTGTTCGAGTCAGCCTCGTGAACCGCGTAATCCGCCTTGAGAACATCTTTCAGCTGACCCAACGCGCCTATGTGGTCCGGATGGTTGTGGGTGGCCACTATCAGCTTTATCGACAGGCCCAGGTCACTCGCAGCCTCCAGAATCTCCTTGGGGTCAGCGCCAGGGTCGATGATCACTCCCTCCCTGGTCGCTTCAGAGCCCACGATGAAGCAGTTCGACGCGAACATGCCCACCACTAGTTGTCTCAGAATCATTGCATCCTCCGCCCAATATTGTGTCGCGATTTCCGCCCACATGTCAAGCCTTTACACTCGTAAGCAAAACTGCTAACCTTTTACTGCCAAACCCACAAACACGATGCAACAGGAGAAGAACGTTGACTGAGCAAGCCCCCGGCAAAGTGGACATGGAAAAACTTGTGTCTCTGTGCAAACGCAGAGGCTACATCTTCCCTTCAAGCGAGATCTACGGCGGCTTGGGGGCCTGCTACGACTACGGCCCGCTGGGCGTCGAACTCAAGAATAACGTCAAGTCCTGCTGGTGGAAGTCGGTGATCCAGGAGCGCGACGACATGGTCGGCCTGGACGCCTCCATCCTGATGCACCCTCAGACCTGGGTAGCCAGCGGCCACGTGGATGGCTTCTCTGACCCGCTGGTGGACTGCAAGCAGTGCCGGCGGCGCTGGCGTTCCGACGACCTCGAAGGCACCAAGTGCCCCGACTGCGGCGGCGAACTCACTGAACCCAGGATGTTCAACCTGATGTTCAAAACATACGTCGGCGCCGTGGAGGACGAGGCAGGGGTGGTCTACCTTCGGCCCGAGACGGCGCAGGGCATATTCGTGAACTTTCAGAACGTGCTCACGTCCACCCGGAGGAAGCTGCCATTCGGGATCGCGCAGATCGGCAAGTCGTTCAGAAACGAGATCACGACGGGCAACTTCATCTTCAGGACCCGTGAGTTCGAAATGATGGAGTTAGAGTTCTTCGTCGCGCCGGGAGAGGACGAAGCCTGGCATGAGCGCTGGGTCGAGGACTGCCTGGGCTGGTATACGGGCCTTGGCGTCAGCAAGGACAGGCTCCGCGTGCGTGCCCACGATGCGGCAGAACTGGCCCACTATGCCAAGGCGACGCACGATATCGAATACAGCTTTCCGTGGGGTTGGGGCGAGATACAAGGAATCGCTAATCGGGCCGACTTCGACTTGAAGGCCCACGCCGAGGCCAGCGGAAGCTCTCTGGATTACTACGATGAGCAAACAAAGGAACGCTTCACACCGTTTGTCATCGAACCTTCGGCGGGAGTCGACC
>JAZFSU010000184.1:0-3761 GCA_036446335.1 Dehalococcoidia bacterium
CTTCTTCAGGAAGCGGGCCAATCGCCCCTTCAATCAGGCCCACTATGCCGGCCTTCTCCTGCTCGATGCGCTCTCTGGCCAGGCGCCTTCCCGGAATCAGGCCCGAGATAAGTCGTGCCGAGCCAGCCAGAGGTCCTCCCATTCCCATGATCTTCACCTTATGCGACCCGCATTCGAGCGAACGCAGTTGCTGGCGGGTCCCCTTGTTCAAAGCCTACAATAGACGACACAGGGCGACAATGGTCCTTCCTGGTGGTTTGCGGTGGGTAAATGGTACGTTGTCTGCCAGCTCTCAGTTGCGATGAAGCCGGACGGCCCGTGCGTGGCGTTCATCCGATGTGGAGGCGGGCACTGCCCCGGCACTTGCCTGGATCAGGAGGAGGGCCGGTCTGCCTTCCTGACGCAGCCGGCTCCTGCCTGAGACGTCAAGCATCTTGCTGGACCGTCCTTGGCCCCATATAATGGCCGCGGCGGATATGAAGCACAACTGCGAACTAGGTGAGGAGAGTGTCATCATTTGTGGCAGGCGGGCCAGTCAGTCCGCCAAATCCTGCTGTAACTCAATAGGAGGTGCTGAAAGTGGAAGAGAAAATCGAGTTGACGAAGGACGGGCAGATAGCAGTGTTGTTCCTGAACCGGCCGGAGGTGCTGAACGCGCTCGACCTTGATATGCTGAGGCAATGCGTTGACCACCTGATTTCGTTCTCGGTGGATGACGGCGTGCGAGGCGTGGTGATATCAGGCAAGGGCAGAGCCTTTTGTGCGGGCGCTGACCTGAAGCTGATCCACGGATTTCCCGGTGGGCCTTCGGCCGCCATTCACGAGGGAGCAACTCGCTTTCACCAGGCAGTCCAGGAGATTCGGCGAATCAAGAAACCGGTCATAGCGGCGGTCAACGGGATAGCGGCTGGAGGTGGATTCTCGATGGCTCTGGCCTGCGATTTTCGGGTGATGGCGCGCTCCGCCGTAATGCAGTTGGCGTATCCATCATCCGGGCTTTGCGTCGACGGCGGAGGCACCTTTGCCCTTCCCAGAATCGTGGGTCTGGCCCGCGCCCTGGAAATTGCGGCTTTTGACCGTCCCATTTCCTCCGAGCAAGCCCTCGCCTGGGGACTGGTAACCAGGGTTGTGGAAGACGATCAGGCCCTGGAAGAGGCTGTGAGCATGGCACGCGAGCTGGCGGACAGGTCTCTCAGTTCCTTCGGATGGTCAAAGCTATTGCTCACCGACTCGTTCAACACGTCATTCGAGACTCACCTTGAGCATGAGAGAGAGGGTATTCGCACTTGCGTGGCGCACCGCGATGGCCAGGAGGGAATGCAGGCGTTTATCGAGAAGCGCAAACCGGTATTCAACGTCCGGTAGATTCCTGTGGGGCGTCGGGCACCTGCTAATGACGTCCAGCGGCCTATTCGGCGAGCCCCTCTTTCCGGGCAGCCTCCATGAAGCCGTCGAACACAGACCGGGGCACACGTTTGGACAACCAGGAGAACATCCTTTCTCCAGTCATACGGTTTTGCATCGCCAGCATCGGTGAGCCACTGATGCTCCGCATTCCCAGGTTGACCCTCAGGTTGACGAGTACGCAATCAGCGTCCTGTTCGTCGAGTTCAACCGATACAAGCTGAGTGCACATGTCCATCAGGTTCATCTCTCCTGTCATTCTGTCATGGGGGAGGAATTGCCTCTCCCCGGATGGGAGAGGTTTGGTGAGGGTGAAAACCCCCGTTTTCGTGGCAAAGACACGCCGGGACAGTCTCAGCTGGCTCTGCCGTATCGCCTCCAGTACCCACCGTCCTCGCGAATCTCATCTACTATCTCGGATATTCGGTCCCAAGACTCATTCAGCAACGCCTCGGCTTCAACCCCAACCAGATACCACCGGACGTCGTCCATTATCTCTTCATTCAGCAAAATGCTACCTCTACGATACGACCTTCAAGCCTTCGTGGGAGTCCGGGACGGCCCAGCGCCGCATCCCTCGCCTTGCTGCCTTCGGCGCAGGTACAGATGTACCGGCGCGGAAGAACTGTGGTACCGGTACGGTCGTACTTCCAATCGTAGAGCAGCGCCCCGCACGAGTCAACATCACGTCTCCTAACCCTAGTTGAATCCTTCTCCAATTCTCTCCGGATCGCGCGGCCGGTCGAGAACAACCTTCGCGTGTCTGCAGTAGCATGCAGGGTGGGTGAAATGGAATGGAACCCACCATCTCTGGGTGTTGTGGTGGGTTTCGCTACGCTGCACCCACCCTGCCGATCTGCAAGGCCCGTGGCGACACACGGGGCAGGCCAAAACGGCGCTGATCCGACGTCTGCCATCGTATTACTGGGGACAAAGTGGACTGCCGACAAGATACTGCATCTTGACCTCGATCGCACGGGCCCCCTATCATGAGTAGTACAGGTATGGGAGAGAGAAGTACAAGGAGGCAACGGCATGAGGATTGGTGGCATCAAGTATGTGGTATCGGCTGTCCTGGTTCTTGCTCTATTGGCAGTCTCAGTCGGGAGCGTGGCCGCTTCTCCGGCTGATAACAATGGAAAAGGCCCCCCGGCCTTGAGCAAGATAGTCTCCGTCCACTACCCCAAGGGAATGGAAGCCAAGGGCGGCGGCAAGGGACCTCCCGGGGACAAAGGCGGCAAGGGTGACGGCGGTGGAAAGGCGTGGTACAAGTACGGTGGGGTCCATTGGGCTGATTCGCAGATTCCTGTTTCGTACGTTGTAAACCTGGCTGGTAGCGGTGATAATGGTCTATTCCTGGATGGCCTGAAGGCATCCTTCCAAGCCTGGGAAGACGACGCTCAATCGTACATCGATTTCGAATATGGCGGCCTGTTCACCGGGGTTCCGAGCAGCTTTATCGGCGCCGGCTCCATGAACGGCTCGAATGAGGTGGGATGGACATCGCTGAGCAGCAGCTTTCCCGGTGCTATAGCTGTGACCGCAACATGGCGCTATACGGACACTGGGGAGATAGTGGAAGTCGATGCGGCCATGAGCAGCGACCTCCCGTGGTCGCAGGCGGCAATTGGCAGTGGTGACCCGAACAGTTCAACAGGCGATCCGGACGCCTACGATGTCCAGAACATCATGACCCATGAAGCCGGCCACTGGCTCCTGCTTGGGGACCTGTACACCAGGAAAGCCGGGGAGCAGACGATGTATGGCTACGGCTCGAAGGGCGAGTTGAAGAAGAGGAGCCTCGAGAGCGGGGATGTGGCTGGCATCGGGCAGATATACCCCGGTGCCGTGAAACCGTAGCCAGTCAACCTACGCATAGAAGAAGAACGGGCCTTGATCGAGGCCCGTTCTCTTTTTGCCCTGCACCGGCAGAGCCTCAGACAAGAGGTACGGCGTCGGGCCCCGGGAACAGGGTGCGCCAGTGGGCGTGCGAGCCACACCGTGGCTACTGGTTCTGGAGGACTCCGAGCTGCGTGGCGTCGTCTACCCTGGGCACGCTGTCGCGTTCTATATACATGGATGCATTCTCAGAGAACCCGCTTGGATACGAGCCCTCCCGGTATTCGAGTTTGAGCGTGGCTCGCGGGCCGGACTCGTCCAGTTCGAAGATCCCGTAGTACGTCGGTCCCTCAGAGATAATCTTCACTCTGCCCAGTACGTAGTCCGCCTCCCACGTGCCCCAGAGCGCTCTGGCTACCTGGCTGCCGCCGTCGGTAGCCATCACACGCCTGCCCTGATAGTATTCGTTATCCACGTCGAGCAAGGTCAGTACGTCAGGGCGCCCGTCGGCTCCCCAT
>JAZFSU010000185.1:0-2142 GCA_036446335.1 Dehalococcoidia bacterium
TCCTCGAAACTCTTGCTCCTCGAACAGCCTGCAGATCGCGATGAACCGTACATCCTTGTCTCTCACGAAGTCATAGTCCATTAGCGAATCGCCTACAAATATGACTTCACTCGGGTCCAGGCGGTAGTGCTGCAGAATGAAGTCGATCTGCTGGCCCTTCGCGAAACCGGGCCTGTAGCCGAAACAGCCATCGAGCAGGTCATCGATCCCCGTTTTCGCGGTGTGCTGCCGGACCATCTCCTCCCGCGTGCTGCTACAGATGAACCGCTTGATGTTTCTCTCCTTGAAGAACGTCAGAGTTGGAAACACCTCATCAAACAACGGATGCCCAAGCATCCCCAGCTTCTTGCTCGCCTCCATGGTGGCGACCACGTCGCGGTTTCTTGGGTGCTGCGGAAAGATCTCTTCCACCTGACTGCCAAAGTCCATCCCAGTTGTTGCCAGATACCTCCTGCCGGCCTCCTCGTTCGAAATCGCATAATTTTCCGTCATTAGATTGACTGCCAGGCCCGATAGGAAGGGCATCGTGTCCGCTATCGTGCCGTCGAAATCGAAGATCACCGCCTTCAGCCTGATGCCCGCAAGCGGGCCCCGTCTGCGCGAGTAGTCCCAGGATATCCAGATACGCCGCAACACTGTCGCGGTCGTCAGGAGAGCAACGGCCAGGATCGCCACAAAGACGGTAACCGGGTGAATCAGCGCGCCCATTCCACCGACGGCGAGAATGAATAGCCGCACATCTCGCCCTCTCCCGGCTGCGCTCCAGCGGCCGCTATATTGATAGCCGAAATCCGTAACCGACTTCGCGGACGTATAGCTGACCATTAACGTGCCGACCAGCGCCAACATCGACGCGCCGACGACAAGGGGGGTGGAGTACCGCCCAAACAGGTTCGTAATCCCCGTGGCGGTCATCGCATAGTAGAACATTCCAAACAGGATGAAGCCGTCTGAATAACGGTCCAACACAGCATCAAAGAAGTTCCCAAACGGCGATTGCAGCTTCTTCAACCGCGCGATCTCGCCGTCACTTCCATCCAGAATACTGGCCGTCTGAATGAGCAGCCCGCCTATCAGGGGAAGAGCAAGGAAGAAGCTCAGGCTGGCTGCCAGGCTGACAGCAAAACTCAAAACCGAGACCTGATTTGCTGTTATGCGCCTGGATAGCTTCAGCAACAACGGCGTGAAGATACCGATGGAAACTCTCCGGTTGATCTCCCTGGAGATGAAGCCATCATTCGGCTTCCTGAGACTCCCGTACAGAAGCGCCTCTGCCTTCTGGAGGTCACGAGGCGTGTCAACGTCAACCCAGTAATGCCCCTGGACATCCACTACCTTCGCCTTGCCCCTGCTCGCCAAACGGCGCATGGCGCCGCTGACAGACACATCACCCGCGCTCATGCTCTCCTCAACGGCATCGAATATCGCGGGAGAGCAGAGGAAAATCCCCGTGTCGTAGGCGTTGTACGTCTCGATCTCTTTTCCGATCCCGATAAGCCGGTGACCATCGGCCAACACCTTCGTCACATCGCTGAGGTCAACCATCTGGTTCTTCCCCAGTCCAAAATCGGCCGCCAGGATCACCTCTCCCTCCTGCAACGGCTCGCGGACAAGCTGTCGGAGGATGATCTCGTCGAAGATGTGATCGCCCATAAGCAGCACGAAAGGCTCACGAATCTGTTCCTGCGCCTTGAGAAGAGAGCTCCCGTTGCCCAGCTCCCACTGTTCATTCCTGATTGGGGTGATTCTTACACACCTACGTTGGCTCAGATCCGTTAAGAACGCCTCCACGCGCTCGGCCTTGTAGCCGGTGACCACGTAGAACTCTGTAATGCCTGCCTGCTGCGCGGTCGCGATACTCCTCTCAATGAGCGTCAGCCCGGCGACGGACGCAAGCGGCTTGGAGTCGCATATCTGCGCCATGCGGCCACCATCGCCCGCGGCCAAGATCAAGCATTTCACACCAACTACTCCCTTCTGGAACGAGCGCCCGCGAAGAGTTACCGTTCTAACGCGTCAAATCGCCCACGAGCGGGCACTCGATGATCCAGGCCATGGCTTGTCAGTGCCATGGGCTACCGCACTAGCCGTCGAACTACGGGACAGTCCAGCTACCGGCGGCGCTTCCCTTCACACGCCTCA
>JAZFSU010000186.1:0-5870 GCA_036446335.1 Dehalococcoidia bacterium
CTTTCTGACTGCCTTGTATCTCTTAACAAGTGACTTGTCTGACCTGAGGTACTGTAGGGTCTCTTTCGCAGGGTCGGCTATAAGTATCTTGAACTGCGACAAACCGGTCTACCTATAGCTCATCGAGGTTCAGTTCGGAGACCCTGCCTTCCGCAGCAGCTTGGAGGCCTGTCCTGACCGCCTTCAAGGCCTCTCGGTTCTGGTACAGCCACAGTTCTTGAGTTGGGATCTCGACAAGCGGTTGCACCAGTATCTCGCCGCTGCTGCTCTTCGATAGTCGAACTCTTGTGGCACCCTCCAGAAGTGACCCAAATGTGACGCGATTCCGGCCCTCAACCGTGCGGGTCTCAACTTCAACGAACTCCTCGTATGCTCTCTTGTGAGTGGTCGTCATGGCCCCCCCCTTTGGTGAACCCACTATACCATAGAACCCATATTGGGTCAATGGGTAGATAGCGCCATTTTCATATGATCCTGATAACGATAGGGTGCGACCCTGACATACGATCGGTCCACAACCTCAGATACAAAGGTGAGTGACCGTTGAACAGACAGCGAGACGGCTCAATCACCCAGTGCAAAGACAACTCCAGATATGAAGCCTGTCATACATTCTTCAGAGGACTACTTCGCTATCGGAAAGATGGGCAAGGGATTCGCGGACAGAGCTAGCCCGGAAAGGAGATAAGGTGTCATGGAGCGCGGGCGCAACCACAGTGTGCTCGGAGCCAACGTCAGGGCCCTAGTCGAAGGAATGAACTAGCTATGCCCAGATGATGTCTGGCAACCTCACTGTATCGCGCCCGCCTGGCGCAGTTCGTCGATGCGATCCCCTGTGTAGCCCAGCTCAGACAGAATCTCGTCCGTGTGCTGCCCGAATCTCGTGCACCAGTTCCTCACCTGGAAAGGCGAATTCGACAGCTTCACCATTGAGCCTACCTGCTTCACGCTGCCTAGGGTAGGATGCGGCTCGTCCCTGATCATGCCGCGTGCAATCAGATGAGGATCGGAGGCCATCTCATCGATGGAGAGGACGGGGGCAACGCATGTGTCTTCCGATCCCAGAACCCTCATCCACTCGTCCCTGGTCTTCGTCAGGAAGGTCTCTTTGAAGAACCTGAATAACTCTTCCTTCTTCTCGCCCTCAGCAAACTGGTGCTCGACAAGATCCTCGCGGCCCAGGAGCCTGCACAATTTGGCGTAGAACCACGGCTCGAGAGCTCCCACCGAGACGTGCTTCCCATCCTTAGTCTCATAGACATAGTACCAGGGCCGTTCTCCGGTGAGCATTGCCTCACCCCTCTTGGCGGCAATGCCGAACATCAGGTATGGGGTTATGTAGCCAGCCATCAACTCCACTACTCCATCGGTCAGCGAGACATCAACATACTGCCCCTCGCCCGTCTCATGCCGGGCCGTCAGCGCAGCAAGAATCCCGATCGCGGCCGCCATCCCGCCGGCTGCGAAGTCCCCGATCAGCGTGCCGGGGATCACCGGAGGGCCACCAGCGGTCCCCGTCGCTCCCAGAAGCCCACCGATCGATAGGTAGTTGATGTCGTGTCCTGCCAGGTCGCGGTAGGGACCATCCTGCCCGTAGCCCGTCAGGGAGGCGTAGACGATCCGCGGGTTGATCTCTTTGATAGTGTCGTAGTCGACTCCAAGGCGTTTCATCACCCCGGGGCGGAAGCCTTCCATGATCACGTCGGCAGTTCTGGCCAGATCATGGAATACGACGCGTCCGTCCTCCGATTTGAGATCAATCCCTGTCGTCTTGCAGTTCCGTACCCCCGGGAAACCGGGAATATCCGGGAAAGCGTACTTCGCCAGTGCGCCGCGCTGATCCGGGTTAGGTTCGAAGATCTTTATGACGTCAGCGCCAAGATCGCCCAGAAGTGTGGCGCAGAAGGGGCCGGGCCCGATCCATGCCATGTCGAGGACTCTTATTCCCTGCAAAGCCAGACGCATGTTCTCCCCCTGGTGTAGCCCCAGTCTGGTCGGGTGATGAAGGCGAATCGCTGCAGCTAGACGAAGGCCTTGATTCCGAGGTACTCCCTTCCCACGATCAGCTTCTGCATCTGCGTAGTCCCATCAGGGATGGTCAGTGTCCTCGCGTCTCTGAAGTATCGCTCCACCGGATACTCATCGGAGAGGCCCATGGCACCGTGAATCTGGATGGCCTTCGAAGTGGTCCTCACTGCTGCCTCGGTGGCATACGCCTTCGCCATAGACGACTGCGCGCGGCACCTTTCTCCTTTGTCCAGCAAGTCGAGGGCCCGGTAGGACAGGAGACGTCCCGCCTCGGTCTCCGTGATCATGTCCACCAGCATCTCCTGAATCATCTGGAAGCTGCCGATAGGGCGCCCGAATTGAACTCTGTCCCGCGAATAGATTATCGAGGCGTCAATGGCTGCCTGGGCTATTCCGCTGCACGTTACGCCCACCATAGCACGAGACACATCGAAGAAGGCCATTGTCCGCTTATAGCCGGTGCCCGGATCCAGCAGATTCTCTTTCGGCACCGGGCAATCATCAAACGAGAGCTCGGCAGTGGGGAAGCAGTGCATTCCCAGCTTGTGCAGCTCACGTGCGCTAAACGGCGACCCATCCCGCTCCACAAGGAAGAAACACATCCCCAGGGCTCCCAACGACTTGTCAGTGGTAGCAAGAACAAAGGCGGCGTCGGCAATTGTGCCATTGGAAATCCATATCTTTGACCCGTTGAGCAGATACCTGTCCCCATCCAACGTGGCGGTAGTCTCCAGGCTTGCGGCGTCTGAGCCCGCGTTGGGCTCCGTAATGGCCAGGCAACCCAAATACTCACCAGAAGCAGCCAACGGCAGCAAACGCTGCTTCTGCTCCGGCGTCCCCGCCTCGTTCAAGATCCACCAGAAGCCCTCGGAAATGAATATCCCCGCAAGGCTCGACCATACTCTGGACAGCTCTTCGTGCAGTACGCCACTGGTCTTGTGATCCAGGTTCGAACCCCCATACTGCTCGGGCAGGAAGCCGACCATGAAACCGAATGGGATCAGCTGCTTTATGAACGAGACCGCCTCCTCCTTGGTCAGAGGTCCCTTCTTCTCGTGCTCGCTAACAACAGGCGCGATCTCCTTCTCGAGGAAGCTGCGGAGGTTTCTCTTCATCAGCATCTGGTCATCGGTCAGATCGAAATCCATATTGTCCTCCTTGAAGCAAGTCTAGCGGAGCCTGTCCGGCGGTTCCCAGCGATCAGGGTCAAAGACCGACTATCGAGACGCTGGCAACGTTCAGCGGCGGAATGCCGCCCATGTTGTGAGTGAGGCCAAACTTCGGGTCCTTTATCTGCCGAGGCCCGGCCTTCCCCTGGAACTGCTTATACATCTCGTACATCATTCTGAGTCCGGAAGCGCCGATAGGATGCCCAAAGCACTTCAGACCACCGTCGGGCTGGCAGGGAATCGTCCCGTCCAGGTCATAGAACCCCGCCTCTATGTCCTCTCTGGCTCGCCCCCTGGGCGAAATGCCCAGGTCTTCGTATATGGTAAGTTCGGTGATGGAGAAGCAGTCGTGCACCTCCATCATGCTGATCTCATCGCGGGGATTCTTGATTCCGGCCTCATCATACGCCCTGCGGGCGGCGTGCACCGTGGTCTCCACGTGGGCATAGTCCCAGTTGGTGCACATCATCTCCTCGCCGGAGCTGGCAGCGATCTGCAATGACTTGACATAAACCGGGTCCGACCTGAACTTCTTGGCCAGATCGGCGCGCGTGACTATGGCCGCGGCCGCGCCGTCGCTCACCCCGCAGCAGTCGAACAATCCCAAGGGCCAGGCAACGATGGGAGCGTTCATCACCTGATCAACGGTGATCTCGCGGCGCAAGTGCGCCTTGGGATTCATAGCCCCATTGTGATGGCTCTTCACCGATATGTGGGCCAGGGCGCGCTTGCCCTCCTGGGGACTGAGCCCGTACTGCGCGAAATATCGAGTGCCCATCATGGCGAACGCACCAGGAGGAGTGAAGTTGGGGAAGGCAAACCGGAGTGTGGTCCCCTGTTGTGTATCGTTCTGGGGCAGGCCGCCGTATCCGGTATCCTTGAGCTTCTCCACTCCAAGCGCCAGAACCACGTCGTACGCTCCCGCGGCAACGGCATAACAAGCGCCCCTCAGCGCCTCTGACCCGGTAGCGCAAAAGTTTTCGACTCTCGTGGCCGGAAGGAAGGGGAGCTTCAAAGTCACTGCCAGCGGAATCGCCGACTTGCCAATCGACACTTCCTCGTAGCATGTGCCCAACCAGGCAGCATTGATGTCCTTCTTCTCGATCCCGGCATCCTCCAGAGCCTCGATGAAGGCTTCGACCATCAGAGCCGACGGGCCCTTGTCGAACCGTTCTCCAAACTTGGTGCAGCCCATCCCAATGATGGCTACCTTGTCCCTTATCCCTTCAGCCATGACTCCTCCCTCATGAGTGGACTTCTAGGTTCGAATCGGGGTCGCCTTCCAGAAATAGGCGTGGTGGCCACGGAACGCGTCGTGGTATTTCCTGCGGAAGCTCATCTCGACCGGCATGCCCACCTCGATGGCCTCCAACTCGCAGTCGGTCAGGTCCAACAGCCATCTTCCGCCGCCCTCAAAGTCGACCATTCCGTAGATCGCCGGCGGGCTGGGACTGAAAGCAAGGACGTCTCCCGTGTAGGTGAACAGGTTGCCTCTCCTGTCAGAGAAGCGATAGCTGTCCATCTCATGAATCGCACCGCAGTCAGGGTTTGCGCAGATCTCCTGAGGGGGATACTGCGGTGTGCCGCACCGCCTGCACTTCGACCCGCAGAGGCCCAAGATCATCTTGCGTTCCCTCCAGAGAGTCGACAGCTGCGTAGCAGCGACTTCCTCACCACGACCGCCCGTGTCGATCTCCAGCACTTCGCGGAATGTGGCATACTTCTCGTAGCTCCCCAGATCCTTCTTGGAGGCAAGGTGCCCCTTGATCCCCCGCCTGCTCCTGGCTTTCGCTATTTCGTCAGTAACCTGCAGACAGATGGCATCGCTGCCGTTCCCGTAGCTGGCCACCAGTATCCTGTCGCCCGGATTGGCTTCCTCCAGCGCAGCCACGAGCAGCATGAGTGTGTAGGGCGTGCCGGTGTTGCCTATTGTCGTGAACATATGGTTCTGTATTTGGCCGGGCTCGAATCCCAGTTTCTTGGCGATGTCTGCGTGGGCCCTCGTATACAGGCATGGATAGACGACCTTGGCGAAATCCCCGGGGGACAGGTTGTACTTGCTCAAAAGCCCGGTAATGGCCTCCGAGACAAACCGGGTGTAGCCCTCATCCCTGACCCACCGGTCCTCCCACTGGCGAACGTACTTGTCCTCCTCCACCCTCCAGCTGTCTACAAAATCATAGGAGACGGAGTAGGTGCCCTCCACGCTGGCGATAACTCCGTCGTTCCCCAACATCAAGGCGGCGGCACCATCCCCGTACATCTCTTCCTGATAACTGCCAGGTTTGCCGAGGCGAGTGTCCGAGGCGCAGACCATGACGCTCTGCGACGTGCCCGACGCTATCGCGTCATAGGCCGATATGAGCGCCCCCGTGCCGGACTTGACCGATGCGGTGAAGTCTGCCGTCCGGATGTCCGAACGAAGATCGAGTGCAGTAGCGATTATCCCCGAATTCTGCCTCTCCTTGTAGGGGGTGGTGGTCGTGGCCAGAAACAGCGCATCGACCTTGTCGCGATCCATCCCGTTCAGACAGTCTACAGCTGCGGCCACAGCCATGGTGACGCTGTCCTCATCGTAGTTGGCCACTCCCTTCTCTCCCGGCAAGAGGGAAGCCGGGTTCAGCCAGCCCAGGGCCTGATAGATCGTCATGCGTTGGATCCGGTAGAGAGGAA
>JAZFSU010000187.1:0-3289 GCA_036446335.1 Dehalococcoidia bacterium
TACAGCCGTGTCAGCACGCTGATCTACTTCTTCTTCATTACGGTTGTCAAGATACCCGCCTTCGTCATCCTCGGTTACTGGTTCGTGCTGCAGTTCTTCAGCGGCGTTGGCTCGCTGGGCATCGAGTCGCAGGGTGGCGTGGCCTACTGGGCGCACATAGGAGGGTTCCTAATGGGGATGGCGGTGGTCGTTGTGTACAAGCGCTCTAAAGGTGAAAGTATATGGCCGAGGGGTCCGAAAGCGGGGTTGAGTGGAGATCCCGACCCTCCGCAATATTGGAGGGGCAGGCGGCTGTAGCTCTGCCAAGGCAGTAGATTCCTCTGTACGGCGTCGGCATCGCGAGTCAGGAATCCGGATTCAGGAAGGGATCTTCGGGCTCTTATTCTCCGCTTTCTTCTCGTGGAGATAGTCGAGGAATAGCCCAAGGAACAAGAGAAAGACTCCCATCGAGAGGGCGAAGGATATGCTCATTATCAGTTCAGGCATTTTGCTCCTCCGAGTCCGGACGTTTGCATCGACTGTAGGCCGCCACCGGTCCCTGTAAGAAGATTGTGACTCGGATGGTTGGCGTCGACAATCCCCTTTAGGTACTGGATCGCGGTGTACTTTCGACGGCCTCCGGCTGCATTCCGCAGACTGCGCGAGTGTGCAACCGGATTCTCATGGCTAGGAGGTCGCCGCGACCGGTTGGTGCAAGGGTTGTGCAGAAGGCGCGCTGTGCATCGCCACTTCGCTTCCTGCCAGGCACGTTCCGCCGCTGTTGTGGAAGGGGATGGGCTCCCATTGCCTGCATTCTTCACAGTGCTGAACAGGCGTCTGACATCGCTGTGGTCTGGCCATTCCTCCGTCCTTTCCTGCCGCCAAAGAATCGGTGCAGCGATTGGCTGTGCGGTGTCTCTGGTAAAGATTGTGCCTCGTACCATGCGGGCTCGACAATCCCGCTTAAGTACCGGTTGGGAGGAGTACTTTATTCCTACATGAGGGCGGCGCCGTGCGAGCAATTCTCTCGAAATGTCATAACGGGAGTTTGACATCAGTGCTACTCGCGCATATGCTGGGGGCTGAGACAGGCCGTATCTGATTGCGTTCGAAATGGTCGAGAATATTGCTATTATCGGCGGCGGACCGGCGGGTGCATATCTTGGGTACCGATTGGCCCGGAACGGCATCCATGCCACCATCTTCGATGGTTCGCATCCGAGGGAAAAACCCTGTGGCGGGGGAGTCACGCCATTCACGCTCGAAAGATTCCCACTTCTGAGACAGGTCCCTCATTCACAGAGGTTCGTCGACAAGATGCTGTTCATATCGCCGGAAGGCAGGAAGGCTGTGGCTTCCGGGCAGACGATCATGAATGTGTCGAGAGAGCATCTTGACGAATACCTGTTGCAGACGGCGGTGGAGAACGGCGCAAAGCTCGTTCCGGAGAAGGTCGCCAGTATAGAGGAAAAGGCCGGTTCCTGGCTGATCAGGACGCGTGGTGGCGACTATCACTCGCAGCTTGTCGTGGGAGCGGACGGGGTGAACAGCGTGGTGCGCCGTGCGATCGTTGGCCCGATTCCCGGGGGGAATCTGGCTGTCTGCATGGGCTACTTCGCGAGAGGTGTCGAGAGGGACTACAGCGTCATGAGGTTTCTCAAAGGGTTCAAGGGGTATGCGTGGATATTCCCCCGGGAGACGCATTCAAGTATCGGGATCGGCCTGGACATGGGACAGGCCAAGAACCTGAGGGGATTATTGGATGAGTTCATTGACGAGTATTGTCCGGGTGTAGAGAAGCTCTCTCGATTTGGCGCCCTGATACCGGCAGTAAGGGATCCCGGTTTCTATGACATACCATGTGCGGGAAAGAACTGGGTTCTCATAGGGGATGCCGCAGGCCACGTGGACCCTGTGCTCGGAGAAGGCATACGCTATGCGGTCTGGTCGGCAGACCTTGCGGCAGAGGCGATTATGGGCGGGAATCCGGCCGAGTTCGACGTTCTGTGGAGGAGAGAGTACTACCGGGACCTGGTCAAGGCATGCAGGCTCGTCAACTTCGTATACAATCCGAGAGTGCTGGAACTGGCTGTGGCGACGATGTCACGAAGCAAGACTTGCGAGCGGGTCGTGACCAACATAGTGGCAAGCGAACGAACCTATCGGGGAATACGGAGGAGAGTCGCCGTCCGGTTGCCGAAGATCGCTTTGGACGCCGCGTTGAGCCCCTTCAGGCCCTCGAATGAGCTCTGAGGAAGCCAGCTTCTTGTCAGCTCCCGCTCGAGCCCCGGCCCGGTATCCGAATTACCGAGCTGTCAACTGGCGGCGATCGATGCGCCTCCTGTGGAGATCGAAGTCCCTGCGACTCGGGCATTTCCTGGCCTCATGCGCCCATTACTATTCGGTGAGGGCGACTAGGCATTTTGGGTGATTGACCGGGGCTGACGTTGGGCTATAGACTGAGGAGAAGCTGTGGGGCTGGATTGGCACGGGTTTGCCGAGGAAGAGACCGACCCATAGCGAGCCGGGACTGGCCGATCCAGTCGAGGCTCGGGAGGGGAAGAGATGAAAGAGACCAAGGGAAACGTATTGGTTGTCGATGACGAGGAGCCAATCAGGGACATCGTCTCCCGTGTTCTGGATGCGGAAGGCTTCACCTGTGTTGTCGCGGCTGACGGAAGAGAGGCACTTGAGAGGACTTCGACGCAATCCTTTGATGTTGTGCTTCTGGACATAATGATGCCGGACATGTCGGGCATGGAGGTTCTGCACCAGCTTGCGACCGCCAATCCTGATATCTGCGTGGTCATGACGACGGCAGTGGACGATGTGCAGACGGCTGTCGAGGCCCTGAATCTGGGGGCTGTTGACTATGTGACCAAGCCTTTCAACCTGGATGACCTGGGCAAAAGGGTGGAAGAAGCTGTCGAATCGGCCAGACAGGCATCAAGAAAGGGCGACCGCTAGCCTGACACGGAGAAAGCCACACATTCGAGCTCAACCTGGATGCCCCACGCCCTGATCGTGTTCGGCACAGCACGTGGCTGAGAGCCGGACCATCCAGGCGGCACCGATCTGCCCACAACCTCACCCCGTTCTGACGTGATATTGCCTCGTGGCCGATAGATTTGGCGGAACCTTCGCGGTTCGCTGTGGGGTCGACTGGGGAATTCGAGTTGGCGCGAGGCGGTTGCATACTCTGGTGATGTTCTGACGCTCCCAGCTTTCTGGGCGATAGACGTGAAGGCAGACGGAGCGTGCCTGAGTCTTGCCTTCCACGCCGGTTGCCTCGTATTGCCTGAGTTCTGCC
>JAZFSU010000188.1:0-4643 GCA_036446335.1 Dehalococcoidia bacterium
GAAGGACATCCTGAAGTACGTCCAGAAGGCAGGTATTCCCACGGACAAGCCGATCATAACGCAGGTCTCACGAATGGACGTGTGGAAGGATCCCGAGGGACTGCTCGATGCCTTCAAGCTGGTCAAAGAGGAGGTTGACTGCAGACTGGTATACTGCTATGACCTGGCGTCCGATGACCCGGAGGGCAATGGAGTATTTCAGAGAACATATCGTAAGGCCAGAAAGCTCGTCGAGAGCGGCGACGTAATTTTCGTCCTCGGCAACAGTCAGATACTGGTGAATGCGATCCAGCGATTCTCCGATGTGCTCCTGCAGAAGTCTATACGGGAAGGATTCTGCCTCTGTGTAACCGAGGCCATGTGGAAAGGGAAACCTGTCGTGGCGACCAACGTAGGCGGTATTCCCTGCCAGTGTCAAGAGGCCGTGAATGGCTACATGGTCGAGCCTCACGATACAAAGGCGTTCGCTGAGAAGATCGTCCAATTGCTGAAAAACCCCGACATGGCGGCAGAGATGGGCGCAAAAGGCAAGGAGATCGTCAGAGAGAAATTCCTGATCACCAGGCTCCTTCAGGACTATCTTGAGTTGCTGAACGATATGCTCTGGAGAAGCCCCGACAGGAAGTGACGGTGGCCGATAGGGTACAGGTCCTCTCCGGAGACGTTCCCTGCGGACACCGCCCATCACGCCGACCACAACCTTGAACATGAGGAGCCTTCGCCTCCGCGAAGGCTCCCGCTGCTGTCCCGCCCCGGCACGACAGGTGACCAACATGCATCAGCGCATCCAGGCGGGAGAGACATGCCGCTGGCAAAGCTGTATACTGGCCTGGTAACGCCACCCAACAGACATGCGGTCCCACTGAGAATAGACAATGCTGGTATTCGGACATGCCGGAATCACGTTCGGCGCGGCAATCCTTGTTGCCGGAGCCCTCTCGGCAACTCGACGTCCCAGTCTCTTCCACGCCGGAGCGGATGGCCATCCCGACGTTCCTACCGAACACCCCCCAGGCCCCGGCCAATCTCCCGCCGGCGGACCTCGGTGGCTTCACTCCCTGACCAGCCGGGTTGACATTCGTGTTCTGCTCATCGGCTCTCTTCTACCGGATATCGTAGACAAGCCGGTTGGGCAGTACCTCTTCTCGGACACCATCAGCAATGGCCGGATATTCAGCCACACCGTTCTCTTCGCCGCCATCATCGCCCTGATCGGCCTCTATCTCTACAGAAGCAGGGGCAGCGTCTCGCTCCTGGTACTCGCCTTCGGCTCATCTGTTCACCTGATCCTGGACGAGATGTGGCTTGCCCCTCAAACACTTCTATGGCCCGCTTTGGGCTTGTCCTTCGATCGCGTCGATCTTGCCGACTGGGCCATGAGCATGCTTCGCGTGCTGTTCAGCGAACCTAGTGTCTGGATACCCGACCTCATAGGCCTGGCAATACTGATCTGGTTTGCAGCGGTGCTGGCCCGCGGAAGAGGGATTCGGCGCTTCGCCAGATATGGACAAGTATCCTTGATGCGCGACGACCTCTCGCATCGGTAAACAAGGAACCTGATCCGCAATCCGTCCAGCATGGCAGACTGGCCCGGCGCCTCCGACATTTGGACGGCTCGCCCCATGTCAGCCCCCAGCCTGCCTCTCGCACCCAATCCCACCTGGCCACACCGCCATACCACCCTACCACGCGCCGGGACGGCATACGCATATCATCGGCAATTTCACCGGCCTGGCCATATCGAGAAATGAGCCAACCATGTCAGTCGATTCGCACCAAATGCAAGGAGCAGGCCCCATGGCAACAGGGCCTGCTCCTTCTGATACACAGTGGATCTAGCCCTCGAGGATCGCCATGGCCTCTTCCCTATAGGCGTCCATGAGGTACGGTATTCCGGTTACCCTTGCGCACTCATCGGTAAGTGACATGAGCTCACGCCTGGTGATTGCCGGCGTACTGAAGCACCTGGCACCCGCCATCAACTGCTGCAGTCCCACCCTGATCTTCTCGGCATAGCTGTAGATGCCTATCGCTCCGAGCGGGATGCTCTTGATCTCGTTCTTCCCGACTATGTTCATGACGTCTTCGTAGTTGACAAAGATCTCCTCCACAGTCGATCCGAACTGGCTGACAGTGTTTGGCAGCTTGCCGTCCTTAAGCCACTGGGTGATGTTCTTGCCCACCATGCCAGGTATCATCAAAGCACGCCCCATGCACACTGCCTTGGTGAACGGTGCTCCAAGTGCAAGTGCCTTGAATACGCCATCCTCGCTGCTGAACGCTCCCGCGAAGGCGATATCAGGTACCCGCTGTCCCTTGTCGGACAACTTCTTGCAGAACTCGTAGGTTGCGGCATGCAGGTAGAGACTGGGCATACCCCATTCCTCCATCATCCGCCACGGGCTCATACCAGTTCCACCTGGTGCTCCATCGATGGTGAGCAGGTCGATCTTGGCCTTTGAACACCACTTGACCGCCATGGCGAGCTCGCGCAGGCCGTAGGCACCTGTCTTCAACGTAATCCGCTTGAAGCCCAGGTCCCTGAGCCGCTTGACCTCCGCATAGAAGGCGTCCTCGTCAATGAAGCCGAGTCGACTGTGCCGCTCGAATTCCTTGATGGCTCCGTCCTTGAAGGCAGCCTGGTTGATGGCACTTGATGGGTCAGGCGTGACAATGTACCCGCGCTTCTGGAGTTCAAGCGCTCGCTCCAGGCTATTGACCTTGATCTCTCCCCCGATACACTTGGCGCCCTGCCCCCACTTCAATTCAATGGTGTCAAGACCATGTTTCTTGCTCACATACTCCGCAACACCTAGTCTGGTGTCCTCCACGTTCATCTGAACCAGGATCTCGCCGTACCCCTGATGATATCGCCGGTAGATCTCAATCCGGCGGTCCATGTCTGGGGCTGCGGTAACTTTGCCGTTTGCATCCAGTTCAAGCTGCGGATCGATGCCGCAAACATTTTCGCCACAAACCAGCGTTACGCCACTAATAGCAGCGCCCACCGCAAAATGTTCCCAGTTCTTCCGGGCTATCTCGGTCGAGCCCAACGCACCAGTGAACACGGGAGTCCTCATCTTGACCTTGATGTCCCAACCGTATTCAGTCTCGGTGCTCACCGAAGGAAAGGTGGCTGTATCCGGATCACCTACCACCCCGGCTGGCAGGCCCCTCGCTCCTAGAGCATATCCCTGGATGTTAAGATGCGAGTAATCGATCGGGTAGTCCTTGTCCCCTCCAGCAGTGACATCGCCGAATGGCCCCGGGTAAATCAGTTCCCGGCCCCTGAAGGTCGCCTTGAACACCTCGCAGTTGCCAGTGCACCCATCCACGCATCGGGTGCAGAGGCCGCTCATCGGCACCACACTCTTCGAGCGGTTCGTCGTCCTCGTTGCGTCGTTTGCATTCGGTCTTTGCAGATTCATCCTTTGAAGCTCCTTCCATCGACTCTATTCTGCCGCCCGTCCTCCTGGCGGCGTTCTGAAACAGCCCAACGTCTACCAAGAAAGTTCTACCAATAGGTCCAGCAGTGCTACGTCATCTATCGTTGCTCATCCTGAGAACCTCATCCCTCCTTCTGCGCTTTGTTGTGGCTACAGTATCTCATCAACCATACTGCCTACGTATTCCGCAATTGCCGGAGATGCTGTCAACCCCGGCGACTCGATCCCGACCAGGTTAATCAATCCAGGCAAGCCCCGGTCTGCCTCGTGTCTGATGACAAAATCCCTGAACCCTTCCCCAGGCCCCGCAAGCTTTGGCCTGATGCCCGCCGTCTCCGGCGCAAGGTCGTCTTCTTCAATGAACGGGAGGAAGCCCTTCACCGAGTCGTAGAAGACCCCTTGTTGAGAATCATCGACGCCGTAGTCAATCTCGCCAACGAATCTGGCACTCGGCCCCAACCGCATTCTTCCCTCAATGTCCAGTACTGTGTGAATTCCTACGCCCCCGGTGCCGGGCGTCGGCACCGGATATATGAGTCTCTCGACCAGCTTGCTCTTCTGACTCGGTACGCTGAAATACTCGCCTTTGCAGTAGTGCAATCTATAGCCGGCCTCGTCCGGGTCGATTCCCGCGAGCCCGGCCACGTCGTCCGAATGCAGCCCGGCGCAATTCACCAGCAACTCAGTCCGATATCTATGGATGCCCGTATCGTCCCGAACAGAGACCATATAGCCATCGCCAATCTTTTCTATTCGAACCACTCTCGACCTGTACGCTATCTCTGCTCCGCGATCCCTCGCCGTGGCGAGGAAGAACTTCATCAACGCACGGGAGTCAACGACGCCGCTCGACGGCGACGAGATTGCAGCGACACCTTGCACATTTGGCTCCAGCCCCCGCAACTCCCTTGCTGAGATAATCCCCAGATCCCTGGCACCGTTCCTCCGTCCTTGTTCCAGGAGTTCCCCGAGTGCGGCGACCTCCTCGCTGTCAGTCGCTACAATCAGCTTTCCGGTCATCCTGTGCGCTATTCCGTGACGCTCACACAGCTCGTACAGCAGAGCGTTGCCGGCAACACATAGTCCCGCTTTGAGAGAGGCCTCATGATAGTAGATCCCTGCGTGGATGGTCTCGCTGTTCCTGCCACTCGTTTCGAGTCCGAAGGAGTCGTTCTTCTCCAATATGTATACTTGGGT
>JAZFSU010000189.1:0-5175 GCA_036446335.1 Dehalococcoidia bacterium
TGCTGCATCACTTCCGGAACCATCAGGCACCTCACTGCAGACTGCCTGCCCCGTGCGGCGAACGCGGACAACAGACAATATAGTGGTGTGCGGAGACATTTGTCAAACAGCTTGGCGGTCGGCCGGTACCTTGGCAAGCCCCAGGGGCGCGCGGCGACAGTCGAGTAACCATAGTGCGTCTTGTCAGAAAGGACCCGGCTCCGGGGCGGTGGCAACTTGACACGAATTGAAGCTGTGAGATATACTAACGGCTGTGAAAAGAGGAATCCGCTGGCGGGCAGGGCGGGTAGATGTCAGCTTCTTGGCATGATACCCGTTCTTTTTTCGGGGAAGGAGGCGAGTACAAGTGGAGAAACGGGAACGGTTCAAGATTCTGATCACTGACACTCTTCCTTTGCTCACAGGGATGGTCGAGCAGGCAAGCAAGAAACACCCGGAATATGCGTCCAAGATAGACTTCGTACTCGTCGACCGTGGCGACGAAGAAGAGCTCATGGAGAAAGTGCCCGGGGTCGATATTCTCGTCGGCGCGAGGAATCGGATGACCAGGAATGTGTTCGAGAAGGCGGACAGAGTCTTCTTCGTTCAGCAATGCAGCGCCGGGTACGACAACGTAGACCTGCAGGCAGCCAGAGAGAAGGGCATCAATGTCTCTAACGCTGGCGGTGCTGGAGTCATACCGGTGGCGGAGCACACGATCATGCTCATGTTGGCGCTGTGCAAGAACCTGATCCGGTGCGACAGTACGATGAGGGCTGGCGAGTGGATATTTGGCGAGTGCATCGGCAAGGTAGGCGAGCTCAGGGACAAGACGGTGGGCATAGTTGGGCTTGGCCAGATAGGGTCGCAGGTCGCCAGGCTCGCTCATGGCTTCGGGATGAAGCTGCAATACTATGACCCGCACCGCACCGATGCCAGCAGTCTGAACTTGCCGATCACCAGTGTGTCACTCGAGGAACTGCTCAAGACGTCCGACTACGTAAACATCCACTCTCTGCTTAGTGATCAGTCGAGAGGCATGATCGGGCGAAAAGAGTTGGAGATGATGAAGGAGACCGCCTATCTTATTAACACCTCCAGGGGGGCAATTGTCGATGAGGAGGCGCTGGCAGACATTCTGGAGCAGAAGAGAATCCGTGGCGCCGGCATAGACGTCTATGGCGATCATGGAGACCCGCCCGACAAGTCGAGTCGGCTGCTGAAGCTGGACAACGTGGTCCTGACTCCCCACATTGGCGGCGTGACCGGCGAAGACATCTACAGGAACTTCTACGAGACTTCCCTGGGCAACATAATTGCCGTGGTCAAGGGTGAGGAGCCCAAGTACATTGTGAACTAACGGTCCGCCGATGGCCGCTTCGCTCATTTCGCACGGCATCATCGGAACGGCGCATAGCGAGGGCTGAAGACATGCTACGGATAAGAGTTCATGGCAGGGGCGGTGAGGGGGCGGTGACATTCGCACACATGTTGTGCGCATCGGCCACCTTCGATGGGAAGTTCGGTCAGTCGTGCATGGGCGCTGCTATCGAGAGAAGAGGAGCTCCTGTCGAGGCCTACGGGAGGATAGGGGACAGGCGTGTTGCCGAGCGAGGGGCGATCGTAGCTCCTGACATTGTGACTGTACTCAACCCCACACTCACGTCTGCCGTGAATGTTGAGGCAGGGATAAGCGACGGCGGCAAGGTGATCGTCAACTCGGCGAGTGATCTGGGGCTTAAGCATGATACTGTGTACTTGGATGCTAGTTCTATCGCCCAGAAGATACTCAAGGTGCCGATCACGAACACGGTGATGCTTGGCGCATTCGGTGCCGTCACCGGACTTGTCTCGCTGGATTCGCTGGAAAAGGGCGCCCGGCTTATCCTTGCCAAGTTTTCTGAGGAGAAGTTGGAGCGCAACATTGAGGCCATCAGGGCCGGATACGAAGAGGTCAAACGTGGATAGAGAGTACATAAGGGGAGCGGGCATTCATGCCGCGGGCACGATCGCCATGGTGAACAAGACCGGGACCTGGAGGCTCACTGATCCGGTGGTTGACCAGTTCAAGTGCATTGGGTGCAAGATCTGCTCGCAGTTCTGCCCGGATGATTGCATAGTCAGGCTTGTTGTGGACAAGTCGGCTCCTGCGGGCACCCCTCGCATCACGATAGACATGGAGTACTGCAAAGGGTGTGGAATCTGCGCTCAGGAGTGTCCGAAGACAGCAATTGAGATGGTACAGTGCTAGGTGAATGATGAAGATGTTTCTTTCAGGTAATCAGTGCATAGCCCAAGGAGCCAAGTTGTCGCGGGTCGAAGTAGTGGCGGCCTATCCCATTACGCCGGCTACTCCGGCCTCGGAGGATCTCCATGAAATGGTCGGTAGGGGAGAGCTTGATGCCGAGGTAGTCAACACTGAGTCCGAGCTCGGTGCGATGGGGGTCTGCGTTGGGGCCGCGGCCGCAGGCTGCAGGACCTTCAGTTGCACCTGCTCTCAGGGGCTCGCGCTGATGCGCGAGATGCTGTGGGCTGCTTCGGGAATGGCTCTGCCTGTGGTGCTGGCGATCGACAGCCGTGAGATCGGAATCCCACAGGGGCTTCTCAGCGACTACTCGGACTGCCTTTCGGAGAGGGATGCCAGCATTCTCCAGTTCATGTGCGAGGACGGCCAGGAGATAATTGACTCCCTGATCATGGCCTACAGGATTGGCGAGCATGAGAAGGTTCTGCTTCCGTCCTTCGTGGTATCCGAGGGGCACAGGGTTAGCCACAGTTTTGAGACTGTGGACGTTCCCGAGCAGGAGGACGTCGACAAGTTCTTGCCCAAGTACCAGCCGAAGCACGTGTTCGTCGACCCGGACTACCCGATGAGCATGGGAACCGGGGTCATGCCGCAGTATCCGAGCTTCAAGATGCAGCAGTACCGGGCAATGCAGGATGCCAAGACTGTGATAAAGGAAGTCTGCGACGAATTCGCTGATGCCTTTGGAAGACGTTACGGCCTGGTGGAGGCTTACAGGACCGAGGACGCGGAAATGGTCATGGTGGGGATGGGTAGTGTGGTCAGCATCCTGAGAGAGAAGGTCGATGAATATCGAGAGAAGGGGCTGAAGGTCGGGATGCTGAAGCTCCGGGTCTTTCGGCCTTTCCCGGAAGAAGAGGTTAGGGAGGCCTTATCCGGCGCCAAGAAGGTCCTGGTGTTTGATCGGGCGTGCTCTCCGGGCAATGAGTACGGTATATCCTGCATCGAGATACGATCAGCCCTTCGCCGCTCGCAGGCACTGATATCGAACATCATGATCAGCGGGAGGGATGTCAGCTCTGAGGACGTGGACGCGCTGTACGACAAGTGGGCTGAGGCGGACGACGAGTATGTGGAGTGGTTCAAGGCGGATTTCGACCCGCGTGCGGTGTCCATGTGCGGGTTCGACAACTTTGAGAAGCTGGTCAAGGGCGAGACGGTGGAAAGGGATGTGGTGCAGGAGGGTGAAGCCTGTCTGAGCAAGGGCATAATGTCGTGCTCCGGATGTGTCAGCCTCGGCGCTATCAGAATGGTGCTGGACGTCTTTGGCAAGAAGGCAATTGTTGTCAACAACGCGGGATGTCTGTCTGCGGTGGGAGCGTTCTACCCTATGACCGGCTGGAACGTGCCCTTCTACTTCTTCTCGTACAGCAACGCTGGCGCTGCCGCCAGTGGCATTGAAGTCGCCATGAAGAGGAAGGGCATTGACGGTGACCTCATCCTGGTGGCAGGAGACGGGGCGATATTTGATATTGGACTGCAGACATACTCGGCGGCGTTGGAGAGAGGACACCGGATTATCTGTTTGTGCTACGACAACGAGGGCTACATGAACACCGGTGTGCAGTGCAGCGGGTCGACGCCTCACGGGGCGAGAACCAAGACCACGTTGGAGGGCAGGAGAGGCAGGGCGAAGAACATGGAGCAAATCGTCGCCGCTCACGGAGACGTATACATTGCCACGGCTTCGGTTGCATATCCGGACGACCTGCTCAAGAAGGTGAGGAAAGCCAAGAGCTTTGACAAGCCATCCTTCCTGCACGTCATCTGTCCGTGTCCGCCTGGGTGGGAGTACGACCCGGCCCTTGGCATAGAGATCGCCCGCCTGGGCGTGGAAAGCGGCGCTACGCCGCTCTATGAATATGAGGACGGGAAGGTCACTCTTACCAAGGTTCCCAAAGTGAAGAAGCCGCTGGCGGAGTACCTGAGGAAGCAGGGGAGGTTCTCCCATCTCACTGATGACGATATCGCTGAGATGCAGGCTGAGGTCGACAGGAAGCTCGAGAGACTGACCGCTGGAAATCTCTAGTAGGGGGAAGCGATGATGGATGCGCGGCCGGGCGACACTCTCGGAATGATTGTGGACAGGGTTGGGGCCAAGTTTCCGAAACAGGAGGCCATCGTCTCCGGCGAGCAGCGAATCACATACGACACGTATTTGGAGAAGGTAGACTCCCTGGCCAACGCTCTTCTTGAGATGGGCGTCAAGAAGGGCGACAAGGTAGCTATCTGGATGAGCAACATTACGGAGTGGGTGTACGCCCACTTCGCCTGCGTGAAGATCGGCGCTCCGGTAATCCCCCTCAACACACGGTACAAGGTCCACGAGCTGGAATACATCCTCAGGAAATCAGATGCGACGACCCTATTCATGATGGATCGTTTCCTGAAGATCGACTTCACACCCATGATCTACGAGGTGTGCCAGGAGCTGAAGGATTCCTCGCCTGGGGATCTGAAGTGCCAGAAATTGCCGTTGCTCAAGAGGGTGATCGTAGTCGGAGAGCAAAGCTATCCGGGGATGCTAGACTTCGACAAGGTGCTGGAATCCGGCAAGGATGTTGGGGGTACAGAGCTGAGGAAGGCTCAGGAGGCGGTTGGGCCTGATGATGTCTATCTCATTCCCTTCACATCCGGGACGACGGGCTTTCCGAAGGGCGTCGTGACGACTCACTACCAGTACATCAGGGTGTTGCAGGGCTTCAGTGACCGATTCCAGATGACGGAGAAGGATCGGATCCTCGTCGTGGCGCCGTTTCATCACAACATGGGGAACTTGACGGGGATGACACTGGGCGCTTGCCACGGCGCTTGTATACTGCCGATGGAACAGTTCGCGCCCGGAGAGGGCCTGAGACTGATAGACGAGGAGAAAGTCAGCATTTTCAGTG
>JAZFSU010000190.1:0-9240 GCA_036446335.1 Dehalococcoidia bacterium
TACATGTCGCACTACCACGGGATGAGCTCGAACATCGTAATGGGGAAACTGCCCAGACTTTCCGGGGCAGATATCGTGGTCATCCCAGCGCCCTATGGGAAGGCCCCGGTCATCGCTGACAAGTTCCAGAACGTCGCCAAGAATCTGACCTTCCCGCTGTACCAGCTAAAGCCCACCTTCCCGATGCCTTCGGGTGGAATCACGCCGTCCATGGTCCCCAAAGTGATGGCAGACCTTGGCAAAGAAATCGTGATAGGCTCAGGAGGGGGGATTCACGCTCATCCTCAGGGGCCGGTCGCCGGGGGAAAGGCGTTCCGCCAGGCGATCGACGCCACAATGCAGGGGATTCCTCTGGATCAGCACGCCAGGGAGCATCCCGAGCTGGACGTCGTGCTGAAGCAGTGGGCTGATCCTTTTGGCAAGGGCGTCGGTTCATAGCGGAAAAGGAGGGCAACATGTCCAGGGTCACGGTCCTGGGGGGATGCGGCACCGTCGGGAGCATTGCCGCAGAAACGCTCGCCGCGAGCGGGGTGTTCTCACAGGTAGTTGTTGCCGACATCAACACCGAGCGAGCCGGGGAGATGATTGACAGGTTCGGAGCGGGCAAGCTCTCTGCTGTCGAGGTTGATGCGCGGAATCCCTCAAGCATCGGAAAAGCGATCGAGGGTTCATCGGTCGTCCTGAACTGCATTGGCCCTTATTATGAATACGGGCCGATCGTGCTCAAGGCGGTGATAGAGTCCGGGATCAACTACGTTGACGTTTGCGACGACTTCGATGCCACGGAGAAGCTCCTTGAGATGGACGAGGACGCGAAGAAGGCCGGCATCTCGGCACTCATCGGGATGGGGAGCTCCCCTGGGATTGCCAACGTCCTGGTGCGGTTCTGCGCTGATTCCCTGCTTGACCAGGTCGAGTCCGTTGACATATATCATGCGCACGGCGGTGAGGAGGTTGAAGGCCCGGCGGTGGTGAAGCACAGGGTTCACTCCATGAAGGCGGACGTGCCGATGTTCCTGGATGGTGTCTTCACCACGGTCAGGATGTTCGAGGAGAGCGGAAGGGCCCTGGAAGAGGACACCGAGTTCCGTGACGTGGGCACCTACAGTGTCTACGCCTACCCTCATCCGGAAACGATAACGCTCCCGAAGTACTTGAAGGGCGTCAAGAGAGTGACGAATCTGGGCCTGGTGCTTCCTCCTTCCTATGCCGAGCTGATAAAGGGTGTGGTGAGGCTGGGCGTCACGGGTGAGGAGCCGATAGAGGTTCAGGGTGCCAAAGTCGTTCCCCTCGAGTTCGCGGTTGCGTACATACTGTCCCAGAGGCAGAGGCTTACGAAGGAGGCCGGGCTTGACGGCCCCATGGGCTGTCTGAAGATAGTGGTGGGCGGGCACAAGAACGGGGAGAAGAGCATCTACGTCTTCTCGATGTCTTCCAGGGGACAGGGAATGGGCGAAGGCACGGGCGTGCCGGCAGCGCTCGGCACGATGCTCATGGCCACTGGGAAGATCAGCGACAAGGGGGTGCTCCCGCCTGAGAGCTGCGTCGATCCGATGGATCTGCTCGAGCTGGCCAGGGACCGGGTGAGCATAGGAGAGAAGAAGGGTCTTCCCATTGTCGTCGAGCATATAGACAAGGATGGAAGATCGAGGCTACTGGACTTGTTTGGCTAGCGGTCGAGCTTGCGCGAGCCGGCTTCGCTGTAACGTGCTGGAGGACCGCGCCGACTCTAGCGCATTCCCCTTAGCTCCTTCCTCAGCACCTTCCCCAGGAGGTTCTTGGGCAGGGCCTCCATGAACTGCAGCTCTTTGGGTGACTTGAAGTCCTTGAGCCGTGCCTTGCAATGCTCTGTGATCTCCGCCTCAGTCGCCTGCATGCCTGGCTTCAGTACTACGAAGGCCTTGATATCCTCGCCGTAGATGTCGTCCTTGATCCCCACGACTGCCGCCTCCGATACCTTGGGATGCGCGAAAAGCACCTCTTCGATCTCTCGGGGATGGATGTTCTCTCCGGCCTTTATGATGAGGTCCTTCTTCCGATCGGTGATGAAGTAGTAGCCATCCTCGTCAACGTATCCCACGTCTCCGGAGTAGACCCACCCGTCCCTCAGAATCTCGGCCGTCTCCTCGGGCCTGTTCCAGTAGCCCTGCATGAGCGCCGTGCTGCGGATGATGAGTTCGCCCTCCTGGCCGGGGGGAATCTTGTTTCCGTCGCTGTCGACTACTCTCATTTCCGTTCCCCGCATTGGTTGCCCGATCGAGCCCACCTTCACGGGGCCGTCAAGAGGATTGCAGCAGTTGGTGGCCCCTGCCTCGGTAAGGCCCCATCCCTCGATGATCTCGAAGCCATACTTCGCTCTGAAGTTCTTCCAGGTCTCGACGGCAAGCGCCGAGGAGCCTGAGACCCACCACCGCATCGAGCTCAAATCGTACTTCTTCGGCTCGGGATACAGTAGCATGTAGACGTACATCGTGGGAACCGCGGCCACGAGATTACCCCGATGAGTCTCGATCGCTGCGAACAGCTTCTCCACGTCGAAAGAGGGCAGTATGATGGCTCTTCCTCCGCCTCTGACGTAGGAGGCGTTCATGGAACCTATGCCATACATGTGGCACAGGGGCAGGATCAGGATGCTGACCATTCCTTCCGGTAAAGTGATCGTGTCTGCGACCATTTGGGCGTTGGAGCAGAGCCCGTAATGGGAATGCATGACGCCCTTCGGCCTGCCGGTGGTTCCCGCTGTGTAGATCAGGGCCGCCAGTTCGTCGTCGTCAGTTCGCACGAAGTCGAGCTTGTCAGGACTGTTCTCGACCAGCTTCCAGCCGTAGAGGTCGCTCCTCGGGGCCTCCGTGTCGATGAGGATAACGTTCTTCACCGCCGGCGCTCTGGCGCGACAGGCGTCTATCTTGGGCAGGAACATGGAGTTGCTGATCAAAGTCTCGGCGCCCGAATCGCTGTAGATGTGCGCGGTTTCGTCCTCGGCGATCAGGTAGTTGACAGGAACGACCACGGCACCAATCTTCCATATGGCCTGGAAGCTCTGTACAACCTCAGGACAGTTGGGCGCCTGGATCATGACCCGGTCGCCCCTCTTCACGCCAAGCTCCCTCAGCGCGGTGCCGAGCTTCCTCGCCTCTCGATCCATCTCAGTGTTGGTGAGTTCCCGGCCCTCAAACAGCACTCTGCCGTGCTCACCGTAGCGAGCTATCTCCTGTTCCGCAAGCTCAGCGACGTTCATGCTGCCTTCCTTATCCTTGAGTCATGCGAGAGCGGACGGCGAAGTCCGCGGTGTCCCATGCTTGAGATTACTCCTCCAGGGGGACACTAAGAGACGGTGAAAACGAAGCGTGCCTCGGGTGTCGGCGGAGCTTCGTGGGCGTCTTATATCACTCGCGCTGGCGTTTGTCAAGTGACGCAGCTTGAGGTTCTTCCGCCTTGATGTTGACTGGAGAGTTGGAGTATCCTTTGGGCAGCCTGATTTTGGAGGATACCCATGGCGGACTATCTGAAGTTTTGCGGGATGTCTTTGCGCAACGCTTCGAAGCCGTTCTCGAGGAATCTATGGATGATGTCGCTTTGGGTTCTCATCCTGGGGGCTGGCGGCTTCCTTGGATTCATGCCCTGGATAGTGACCCCAGTGGAGGATTGGCTCAAGGAGTTCGATCACTCCATGGCTGACTGGTACGCAAGTTACCCCTGGATAATTCTGATTCTCTGGCTTGCAGCGTACATTGCAGCGTGGGGCACATATGGCACGTACCTGGACGAGAGGATGAAGCGGGAGAACATGCAGGACCTGTTCAACAGGCTTCAGGACAAGGACGCTCAACGAGAGAAGCGGTGAGGCGGCCAGCCACGGGCTAGGCCTTGGGGCTTGAGCCAGCTATCTTGGCCATGGCTTCCAGCGCCAGCTCGATCTCGCTGGCGGTGTTGAAGCAGCCGGGGCTGGCGCGGACCGTGCCGCGGGGATATGTGCCAAACGTCTTGTGGGCCGCCGCTGCGCAGTGAAGCCCCGCTCTCATCTTGATATCGAAGGCCTGGTCAAGCACCGCTGCGGCCTCCAACGGATCCCATCCGTTCAGGTTGAAGGAGACGATGGGTGCTTGCTCGTACGTGTCTCCCGGACCGTGCAGCGTGACTCCCGGAATTCGAGCCAGTCCCTCCGCCAGCTGCTTCCTCAGGGACCGCTCATGCAGGCGGATCTTCTCCACACCCTCCTCGTGAATGTACTTCAATCCTGCGCCCAGACCGATGATGCCCACGGTGTTCGGAGTTCCGCTCTCGTACCTGTTGGGCAACTCGAACGGCTGCTCCTCCTGCTCCGAGTGGGACCCTGTACCACCCTCTCGCAACGAGTCGAGGTCAACGCGGTCTCCGATGTAGAGCACACCGGTGCCTGTAGGGCCCAGCAACCCCTTGTGACCCGAGAAAGCAAGCAGGTCGATGTTTGCTGCCTGGACGTCGATCGGAAACGCGCCGGCCGTCTGAGCGGCGTCCACCATGAGAATGCGTCCGCGCTTTCTGACGACGGCTCCATATTCCTCGACCGGCTGAACAATGCCGGTGACGTTGGACGCGTGGGTCACCACGACAAGCTTGGTGTCTTCCTCGATTGCCCCCTCGATGTCTTCGGCCGACAGGAGTCCTGCCTCGTTCGATGGGGCCAATCTGGTGATTCGCACTCCCTGCCCCTCAAGCTTCGTCAGAGGCCGTGCCAGGGAGTTGTGTCCGATCCGGCTGGTGATCACGTGGTCTCCCGGCTTGAGCAGCCCCTTCAGGCCGAGGTTGAGCGCGTCTGTGCAGTTGAAGGTGAATATGATTCGCTCTGGTTCGGGGGCATTTATCAGGCGAGCAACGAGGACTCTGGTTTCGTCGATGGCTCGCTCTGCAGCAATGGCCAGGCTGTGTCCGCCGCGTCCGGGATTGCCGGCGTCCTCTCTCATGAACTTGTCCATGGCCCGGTAGACGCTTTCCGGCTTGGGCCAGGACGTGGCTGCGTTGTCGAGATATATCACAGGGTCGACCTACATTCCGATGTACTTTGCGTAGAGCCCTCTTGCCACCGACTCATCGTCGGTGTTCTTCACGATGGCACGCCCGTCGGGGAAGACCACCATCTCATGATCGCCGGCCTGAAAACGGAGCATAAACTCGTTGTAGCTGACCTCTCCGGCAGGCTCCAGCTGCGCCGCCAGGGTGGACAGAGAGACTTCCCCCGCTTCGGGGTTGGTGACCTGAACTGCGTTCTGCCCGCAAAGGGAGGTGGTTCTTGTCCCAAACTTGGCCTCGAGGAACTCGAACTTGCCGTTGCAGGCCGGGCAATCGTCGAGAGCCCTGACCTTGTAGCGGTTGAGGGTTCCTTCCCAGGCATCAACTGTGATGAGGTCCTGATTGAGGTTATCAGCTCCGACCAGAAGCTTCATTGCCTCGGTCGATTGCAGTGAGCCGACAATGAGTGGCGCCGGGCCGATTACCCCTGCCGTGTCGCAAGTGAGCATCATTGCGCCGCCGACGGCATTGGGGTGGAGGCACCGAAAGCACGGCGTCTTCCCGGGAATTACGTTCATTGTCATTCCGGAGGAGGAGATTGCCCCCCCGTAAATCCAGGGAATCCCGTGCTTCAAAGAGGCATCGTTGATGAGATAGCGGGTTTCCAGATTGTCCAGCCCGTCCAGGATCACGTCTGCCCCGTGGACGAACCTTTCGATGTTGGCGTAGTCTACGTCCGCCACCACACCTTCGATTTCGATAGAGGAGTTTATCTTGGTCAGGTGGCGTTGAGCTGCTATTGCCTTGGGGAGTTGGTTCCTGATGTCCTCTTCGTCGAAGAGGACCTGCCGCTGGAGGTTGTGGTACTCGATGAAATCCCTGTCGACAATCCTGACTTTGCCTATGCCCGCTCGCACCAGCGTGGCGGCGATGACCGTCCCCAATGCTCCACAGCCGATGATAACGACGAAGCTACTGCCCAGCCTTCTTTGGCCTTCTTCGCCGATTCCGTCAAATAGTATCTGCCTCGAGTACCTGTCGACCACGGAGGATGCGCTCCCTCAGGCCTGCCACCGGGAGAGTAATGCCCTTGATGCACGAATCAAGGCGACCATTGGAACCGATGACCGCCATCCTGCCCTCGCCGGACGTGGAGTTGCGCTCTCCCTTCCGGCCCCCATATCATATCACGTAATCCTCCCGAGCGTCCTTCCTCGTTCCGAAACTGGCCCTGTTCCAAAGCCTTTCGTGCGAGTAATAGATAAGGATCTTGATTGCTGAGTCAGCGATGCCTATACCCACAGATAGTGTGGTCTCCCCGGTGAAAATGAAGACGGTTAGAGCCGTGATCATAGCGGCGATTATCCGCCATGACAGGGCTTTCATGATGCTTCTTTTGTGACTATCCATGGGGGGCGGCTCACAATCTAGTTTGATGATTGCGTGTGGCTGGGGTACCCTTCGCGGGAACAGTGATGATCCGGTTCACTTGGTGAATGTCAGTGCAAACCGGTTCTCGCCGTCCGTCTCGAAAGCGGGTCTTATGCCCCTTGATTTCAGCTCCTGTGCCATGCTTTTCAGGGATTCTTTGTCGCCCAGCAATAATGTCGCCGTTTCTCCCTCTTCCAGGTTTTCAATCAACTCTATGCCCTTCACCTTGGACAGAGGGCACACCAAATCGCACAAATCATATTGCCTGCTCTCGGCCTGCTGGGGTTCCGATGCCAGAATGTCCTTGAAGAAAGCAGTGTACTTGTAGGCGTCGTCCGGTGATATGACAACGGCCAGGCCCGTGCCCGACTCTGCATAATCCAGGGCAGCGCTGAGTATGGCCCCTGTGGTCGGGCCAACGGGAATCCCGTCCTTTCGGGCCAGTCCGATAGCCGTTCTATACGCCCTGTCGTCCGCCACTTCCACGATATCGTCGATCACGGAGCGGTCCAAGATCTTGGGTATGTACTCCGGAGCGAGTCCTGTGATTCTCTTCATGCCCGGCAGCTTGTGGTCCGATGAAGACGGCTCGACGCCGATAATCCTTATCTTCGGGTTCTGTTCCTTCAAATACCTGCCGACGCCTGATATGGTGCCGCAGGTGCCGAATCCAGCGAAGAAATGGCTGATCTTGCCGCGAGTCTGCTTCCATATCTCCGGCCCGGTTGTCAGGTAGTGGGCTTCGACATTCAGCTCGTTCTCATACTGATTGGGGCTGACATAGCTGTCCCTGGTGGCGGGACTCTCTATCAGTGAGTTGACCAGGCCCCTCGCCCCCTCGGTCGGGAACAGAGGGCACAGGGCATCATCAGCCTCCATCACCTTGGCCCCCAGCAAGCGCAGCATCACCTTCTTCTCGTCAGGAATCCCCTCGGGGACGGCTATCTCGATCGGAATTCCCAGGGCGTTGGCGACACATGCCAGCGCGATTCCGGTGTTGCCGGAAGAGGGCTCCACGACGGTTCTGTCGCCTATGTCCAGCGCGGCCAGCATCTTGTGGGCGATCCTATCCTTGATCGAACCGAAGGGATTGTACCTTTCGAGCTTGAGGTAGATGAGGAAATCCTCACTCGCGTTGATCCCGTTGAGCTTCACCAACGGGGTCGGGTTCTCCACGCTTGCGATGAGCTGCGTCATGTTGGAGTAGACCCTGAGTCCATGGTCCGGTTTCCCGGCCCCCAGATTACTTCGTTTGAATGTGCCTTCTTGCGCCATCTCAGTTCGTGAGTGCGTACGTCACACTCTCCTCCAGATTTGCCCGCATTTCTGCGCGCTCCATTATCTTGGGACTCGCGTGGGATCGCTTCCGGGACACCGTCTGCCGGATACTACCCACCGAGGTTCCCCCCGGCCCCGAACTTCCTTCTCTCCTCAGGGGTTGCAATGGGCTCTGAGACCAACTGTCTCACGACTTCGTCGACATATTTGGCCAGACCCACGCGGTCGATCACTCTCCCGATTCGCTCTCTCCCACTGGCGTTGGCCTTGTACCATTCAAGTGTCTTCTCGATTAGCGGGAGGCACTGCTCATCGGAGACGAACTGAGCTACTTCGTAGGCATGCATGGCATGCTTCCCGCCGTTGCCGCCCACCCGGACGAGCCATCCCAGATTTGCCACTACCATGGCATCCACCGGGCAGATCTTCGTGCAGTCGCCGCAATAATTGCACTTGCTGTCGTCTCTCACCGGTAACCCGTTCGTGAGAGTGAGGGCGCCTTCGTCGCAGCCGGTTGCGCAGAGCCCGCACCCATCGCACAGCTCTGACACAAGCTCCGGACGGGCTATTCCCTGAAAGCCGAGGTCCTGTCCTCTGGTCCGGGTGCAGTCGATGGGGCACCCGGAGAAAGACATCTTGAACTTGTGATGACCTGTGGAGACGCCAAAATAGCGCCCGTCTACCTCGCGACACATCCCCTGGGTATCCGTAAGTCCGTTGGGGTTGTACGTGCATCCCGCGCAGGCCGTCGGTACCCTGACACGGGGGCCACACGAGGCTGGCGACCACTCCACTTCCTTCAACTCGGCCGAAACCTCGTCGAAGTGTTGGAGGTGAACGTAGGGGATCTCGATTGACTGGCGAACGGAAACGTGGACCTCTCCCCGGCCGTACTTGTCTGCGATGGCAGCGGCCTTGGCCATCTGCTCGGACGTTACCTTTCCCGCAGGGCACCGCAGCCTCACCGTGAACAGGTCCTTCTGTGTCTGCCTGATGAACCCGCCACTCTTGAGCGCTTGAAAATCAACCTTTCCCAGGCGGGTTTCCGTCTCCAGCTGTGTATTCATCGTTCCCCCTTTGCGCTCAGAATATCATCAATATCGCCGTTAATCAGTGGGAAGCTCATATGTAGTACATTGCTTTGTCGGGCTGCACTTTGGCTCTTTGTCGCTCGGCCAGGTCCTGCAAAGTCGTGGACTCCAGTACCTCGCTCATCGCGTGCCCGGCCTCACTCCAAGTATCCCGAAGAACGCAGACCTCGGAGCGATCGCAGGTATCGGGATTGTCAACGCACTCAAGCGGAGATATCGATCCCTCCAGAAGCCGGATAACCTCGTCCAGTCTGATCTGGTCCGGGGGCTTGGCCAGCGAGACCCCTCCTCCAGTGCCGCGGGTACTTCGAATTATCCCGCCGGCGACGAGAGGGGTGATCAAACGTTGCAGATACAGCAGTGGGATCTGCTGTCTCTCTGAAATCTTCCTGAGCAGTGTTGGCCCGTTCCCCCAGGAGTCGGCGAGATCGAGGAGTGCCCTGGTGCCGTA
>JAZFSU010000191.1:0-9464 GCA_036446335.1 Dehalococcoidia bacterium
CTCTTCTCCCACAGCGGATATCACGGGGTCACCGTGGACGCCATCGCGAAGCAGGCGGGAATCAGCAAGGGCAACCTCTACTGGTACTTCAAGTCCAAGCAGGAGATACTTCAACTCCTCTTCGATGACATCGCCGTACAGCTTTTCTGGCCGTTCGTGGAGATAATGGAAGGCGACAGGTCACCCCGCGACAAGCTGCGGGCGTTCGCTGAGTGCTCCCTGGACTCGGCCGAGGCCAACCCCGAAGCCCTGCAGCTCATGTGGCAGATTGCCTCTCAGCCTGAACTGAGGGAGCTTCTGTCCTCCGAGTACTCCATGTGGATGATCCCTTTCCTCGACTATCTGACTCCACTTTTCGCCCAGATAGGGGACGAGAACCCGCACAGCACCGCCGTGCTCTACGCTTTCACCCTGGACGCACTCATGTTCCTGGCCGCTATCGGCTCGAGCATCTACGATCGGGGGGAACTGTTGGCCGGTCTGAAGGCAAAATTCGTTGACTCCGGGAGGGGGGAAAATGACTAGACCATCACCGGGCGAAGGAGATGGGACTCTGATTCGAGTGGAGGACGCCTCACGATCGTATCAGATGGGTGCGGTCGAAGTGAAGGCCCTCAAGAACGTCAAACTCGAAGTGTCGCGTGGCGAATTCATAGTGATATTGGGGCCCAGCGGCTCGGGCAAGACAACATTGCTCAACCTGATCGGTGGCCTCGATTCCCTGAGCTCCGGGAAGATCACGGTGGACGGAATCGATATCGCCGCACTTAACGAGAAGGGCCTGACCGGATACCGGCGGAACCACATTGGCTTCGTCTTCCAGTTCTTCAACCTCATCCCAACGCTGACGGCGAGAGAAAACGTCGAGTTCGCTGCCGAGCTGGTGGAGAACCCCAGGAGCCCACTCGAGATGCTTGAGGTGGTGGGCCTCAAGGACCGCGAAGACCACTATCCCAGCGAGCTCTCGGGAGGGGAGCAGCAAAGGGTGGCCATTGCCAGAGCCATGGTCAAGGACCCGCCCATACTGCTCTGCGACGAACCTACGGGCGAACTCGACTTCGAGACCGGAAAACACATTCTGAGCGCGATGCGGATGATCAACGAGACCAGCCGGAAGACCATCCTTCTGGTCACTCATAACACCGCCATCGGGAACATAGCCCACAGGGTGATCCGTCTGCGCAGCGGAGAGATCGTCGAGATCAGAACGAACGAGTTCCCCGCCGACCCGCAGGAATTGAGATGGTAGCCATATGAACATGCTGCAACGCAAGCTCATCCGGGACCTCACCGCCTCCAAGTGGCTGTTCCTTGCTGTGGCCGTGGTCATTTTCCTGGGCGTGGCGCTCTTCGAGTCCTCGTTCTTGGGATACCGGAACCTCAAGACGTCCTACGAGTTCACTTACGATCAACTTGCCTTCGCCGACTTCACCGTCAAGGTGGTCGAGGCCCCCTGGGAGACAGTCGCCGAGTTGGAATCGCTCCCAGGCGTGCAGGCAGTCACGGGCAGGGTGAACACGGACATCCCTCTGACGCTCACCGGCGACACCCCCAAGACGATCCTGGTGCGTGCCATATCGCTTCCCGCCAATTCACGCCCCGCAGTCAACAATGTCAAGGTGGAGGAAGGCGACTACTTCGATCAGAGCGACGGCGACGTTCTCCTGATGGACAAGAGCTTCGCCGAACATCACGACCTGCAGCCTCAGGACGCTGTCTACCTTGCCGCCGATGAAGGAGATTCGCCCTACCAGATCAAGGGCATCGTAACAAGCCCCGAGTACATCTGGCCGGCGAAGAGCAGGCAGGAAATACTGGTCTCATCCGAGACATTCGGGGTCGTTTTCGTTTCCCACGATACAGCAGCCAATCTGACCGGAAAGGACACCATCAACGAGTTCTCCTTCCTCGTCGAGGAGGGAGCCGACAGAGACAGCGTGATCGATGCGGTCAAGGATGCCCTCGGCAGCCACGACTACCAGATCATGGATGTGGTCACGCTGGAGGACCAGCCGAGCAACGCCGCTCTCCAGCTCGACCTCCAGCAATTCAGCGAGATGGCGGAGGTCTTCCCGGCCCTCTTCCTGATCGTAGGAGCGCTCGCCACCTACATCCTGCTGACGATGCTGGTCCAGAACCAGAGGTCGCAGATCGGCCTGATGAGGGCCGTCGGCTATACGCGCCGCCAGGTTCTCGTCCACTACCTCAGCTTCGCGCTCGCCATCGGGGTAGTGGGAGCTGTCGCCGGGACCGTAGCCGGCTACCTGCTGTCTGAGGTTGTGACCCAGTTCTACGGCGGAATCCTGGGACTTCCCTACACCAGCACCAAGATGGGCTGGCTAGAGTGGATGGCCCTCGGAGAGGGAATGACTGCCGGGATACTGCCCTGCGTGATCGCCGGTATTGTTCCCGCCTGGTCCGCCTCCCGCCTCCCACCCAGCGAGGCTATGCGCACGCCGTCGCCCACCGCCGGCAGAAGGCTCCTGCTGGAACGGCTGTTTCCCTTCCTCACCCGACTGTCCTCCTTGTGGAAGATACCTTTGCGAAACATCTTCCGCAGCCGGCGTCGCAGCCTCTACACAATCATCGGCGTCGCCTTCGGCATCAGCCTCATTCTGGTCTCGGCCGCGTTCATTGACTCCTTCGAGCACGTCTTCGATCTCCAGTTCAACCGGATCCAGAAGAGCGATGCGCAGATCAATTTCGCGCGACCCCAGCCGTACGACGTGGTGGAAGGTGTACAAAACTGGAGCGAGGTAGAAAGGGCGGAGCCCATCCTGCAGATCCCGACACAAATGGTGCACAGTGACCGTACCTACGCCACAATGGTCGTGGGCCTGCCCGCCGGCTCCGAGCTCTACGGCCTGCTTTCCCCGGACGGCGAGCAGGTCGACGTCGCCCGCAACGGCATCCTGTTGAGCAGCACCCTCAGAGACACACTGGACATCGAGAAGGGCGACACCCTGTTCCTCCTCTCAGAGCACAGCATCGAGCATGGCATCGGGCAACTCGAAGTGGCCGGATTCGTGATGCAGACGTTGGGCAGCTTCGGCTACGTCAGCCTGCAACAGGCGCAGGAACTGGCGGGCGGCGAGCGGGTGGTCAGCGGCATCATGCTCAGCGTCGATCCCGAGCACGTGGACGGGCTGCGCGAGAAAGCCCGCTCGATCCCCGGCACACCATCGGTGGTGCTCACCGCAGAGACGACCGGGCAGATCAACGACATGATGGGCCTCATTCGCGGCATGATGTGGGTGATGCTCGGCTTCGGCGCACTTCTCTCGCTGGCTATAGTGTTCACCATCGTAACTGTCAGCATCATGGAGCGCCGCCGTGAGATCGCCACCATGCGTACACTTGGCGAAACCAAAGGCAGGATCGCCGCCATGATCACCATCGAGAACATCGTCCTGGGCCTTGCCGGCATCATCGTCGGCATTCCGCTGGGATACTACCTCGCCATGTCCCTGATGAGCCTGGTCCAGACCGACATGATGGACTTCTCCCTGGCCATATTCCCCCGCACCTACGCGCTAACTGTGGGGCTGATCATCCTGATAGTGCTCATCGCGCAGGTGCCCAGCCTCCGCAACCTAAACCGGATGGACCTGGCCAAGGTAATAAAGGAGCAGTCACCTTAACATAACACTACAGCTGCCTCATCAGGCTAGCAGCGGGGCGAAGCTCCCGATCTAAGGCAAACATCCACGAATAGAGGCAAGGCGCAAGTGTACGGGCCATCTCAGGGCCTCTCAAAGGGGAATGGTGCGGCGATGCCGGTTTGTAAGACCCTCACGTCCTTGACGTGCCGCCGTTGGGAATCTATTATTGTGGGCAACCATGAGATGCGGGGACTGGGCTGCAGGCGGGCCGAGCGGCAGCAGGGCGACTTGTCAAGAGAATCCTTGCACAGGAGGCGGTCATGGAAAAGAGACTGTATCGCAGCAGAGATGAGAGGATGATCTGGGGCATATGCGGCGGACTGGGCAAGTATTTCGACGTTGATCCCACGATCGTCAGGGTCATCACCTTGCTGACGCTGTTCTTCGGCGGGGCCGGCATCTTGCTTTACATAATCCTGGCAATAGTCGTACCCCTCGAGCCCAGAGGGGATGCTGCAACCGACTAAGGGAAGCGGTCTAGCCCTTCAGTTCCTTGCCGATGCTCCACGCCCCGGCGAAGCGCTCGCCCAGCCTGTAGTAGCCCCGATCGTTCATCACGAACAGGATCGGCTGGACCTTTGCGGTGTCCACGACGCCGTCGGTCAGGCACTCCTCATCACAGTAGGTGGCGACCACCTCGCCGATGAATACATCGTGCTTCGGGAAGTCGACAGTCTGGATTAGTTTGCACTCCATGCTAACAGGGCATTCCATGATCATAGGCGCCGTCCCCAGTTTGCCGTAGAAGGCCTCAAACAGGGTGGACTTGTCCGCATGCCTGCCGGACACCAGCCCGCAGTAGTCCGTCTCCCTGACCATGGAAACCGAGGGGATGTTGACGCTGAAGGTGCCGCTCTCCTTGATCCCGGCGTTGGTGTAGTGGGCCTTGCCCATGCCCAGAGACACAGCGCCGGGATCCATGATGCCTACGTGGGCGATGGTGATGTAGTTGGGCTTGCCGTTAACGTTGGCACCGATAAGGGTGGTCGGCATGGGGTACAGGCAGTTCACGGCTCCAAGCTCAGCTTTCATAGGCACCTCCTCTGCAGGGTAATCCTACTCCTTCCCGGAAGGCCAGACAACACAGTATGTGGAGCCAGGCCATCCAGACAGCTGGATGTCTGGGAGGCGAGGTGCCGAATGATTCCAGGGGCAGGTTTGAAACCCGCCCTGCGGTATTCCCGCAAACCAGCCGCTGCGCTATAATGTGGACCTGTGATCGACACCAAGAATGTCAGCATCGAGAAGCGCCGGGTCAGGCATGCCCGCATCACGGTTTCTCCTGACCTGCAGGTGAAACTTGTCGTCCCGTTGCGCACGTCCCGCGCCGAGATCGACGCCCTCATCGAGCGCAAGTCAAAATGGATTCAGAAGCAGCTTGACCATTTCAAGAAGAGGGACAGCGAAGCGGTCAAGCTCGACCACGACGAAATCCAGCTGTTGGGAGAGCTCTTCAGGTTCCGACTTCGCCCTGAATTGAACGGGCGCACCGTTGTCGATGCCGGAGAAAGAACGGTCTCTTCCGGACGGAATCTGCTCGCGGACGGCGCGCTGGAGCGATGGTACAGAGACAGAGCCCGAAGACTCATCGCAGGCCGACTGGCCCATTTCTCCAGGGAGCACGGCTTCGAGTACGGCAAAGTGTCCATCCGCGATCAGAAGACCCGTTGGGGAAGCTGTTCCTCCAAAAAGAACCTGTCGTTCAGCTGGCGGCTGGTCCAGCTCCCGCCGGACATATTAGACTATGTGGTTGTCCACGAACTGGTGCACACCAGGGTCTTGAGCCACTCCAAAGCCTTCTGGGCTGAGGTTGGCTCGATATGCCCTGACTACAAGCACGGGGTCGAGTGGCTGCGGCGCTGCCATCCCGGCCAGCAACCTCTTCAGGCAGACTCAAAAAGCGGAGGCGCACAATGACAGGCAATGGGCTGCCGGGTCTCGCCGAATTGGGCCGTCAACTGGGGCTCGCGACCTGTCTCGAATTCGATCCCGGGGTGCTGGTCCCCGAGCAGTGGGTAAGAGATCTGTGCTGCGAGAACAAGTGCGGCAGCTACGGGAACAACTACATGTGCCCGCCTCACATAGGTTCGCTGGAAGAGACCGGGGCCCGCCTCGACGAGTTCCGGAAGGGCATTCTGGTCCAGTATTCCGAGGCTCTGGACGTCGGAAACGACTGGGAGGGCGTGCTGCGCGCCAAGACAGCACTTCACCTTAATGTCCTTCAGCTCGAGGAGTTCATGGGAGAGCAGGGCCTGACCCGCGTCTGGGGGATGATGGGCGGAAGCTGCGCGCTGTGCGAAGTCTGCAAAGCCACGGTCGGCGAGCCCTGCACAGATCCCAACAGGGCGAGGACGTCGTTGGAGTCCCTGGGGATCGACGTGCTGGCCTTGCTTGCCAGGCACGGCCTGGAGAACGAGTTCCGGGATGACAGGATAACGTGGACCGGCTGCATCCTCTTCTGAGCAGCAGATTTCTTGACATAAGCCATCGCCACCGGACCGGTCTGGAACAGCCTTGCCGGAACGCTGAGTCGTTCGACCGCTTCACCATCCAAGCGTCCAGACATCTGAGCCCCTGCGGCCTCCAAAAAGAGCCAACAGACAATCGCAAAGCCGCACCTATCGGCACCCAACGTGGACGTCCCCAACGACGGTCCTCAGCGGCTGAATGCAACACCGTTGTAACTTTATGTAACGTCATAGTAAGCTGCTTGTAATCTGTTCGTTGTAGTCTTAATCGATTCCTTAATCCAGTTGGTGTATAACAATGTATAGGACGGTACAACCGGTCCAAGAAAACGCAGGAGGAGGGAGGGCTCAAGCGATGAATACTCTAAATGACTACCGAGCCGTTGTGGGGGAGGACACCATAGACGACATCTTCCGACGGGCCGTGGCGTTGCACGGGAGGCGCGTGACGCACATCAACTCCACCAGAGAGGGCGGCGGCGTTGCTGAAATACTGAACTCGCTCGTCCCGCTGATGAATGATGTCGGGATAGGGGCAGTATGGAAGGTCATCCCCGGAAACCCGGACTTCTTCTCACTGACAAAGGGATTTCACAATGCTCTTCAGGGCGCCTCGATCGAGCTCAACAACGAGAGAGAGCAGCTTTACATCACGACATCCGAAGCGTACTCGACGCTCTGCGAGATAGAAGCTGACCTCGTGGTTGTGCATGACCCCCAACCTCTACCCCTCATACAGTTCTTGGAAAAGACCACGCCATGGGTCTGGAGATGCCACATAGATCTATCTCAGCCCAACGCGCAGCTCTGGGATTTCCTCAAGCCGTTCGTCCAGAAGTATGACCTCTGTGTTGTCTCGAGCGAGACTTACAAGAAGGACGATCTGCCGGTGGAGCAGAGGATTGTCTTCCCCGCCATCGATCCCCTGTCACCGAAGAACATGGATCTCCCCACGGATACGGTCCTCGAGCTGGTGCGCAAGGCTGGCATCCCGATGGACAAGCCGATCATAACTCAAGTCTCAAGAATGGACACCTGGAAGGACCCCGAAGGCCTGCTGAAGGTCTTTGAGCTCGTGAAGGAAAAGGTGGATTGCCGGCTGGTCTATTGCTACTCCTCATCGGTTGACGATCCTGAAGGGAGCGGGGTTCTCTCCAAGACACGCGAGAAGGCGAAGAAACTCGCGGAGAACGGCGATGTGATCTTTGTCGAGGGCACGGACCCGCTCCTGGTGAACGCCATACAACGGTTCTCGAACGTGCTGGTGCAGAAGTCGATACGGGAAGGTTTCTGCCTTTGTGTGACTGAGGCTCTCTGGAAGGGGAAGCCGGTGGTGGCCAGTAACGTGGGAGGCATTCCCATCCAGATCCGGGAGGCGGAGAACGGATTCCTAGTCGATCCGGAAGACACCGAGAGATTTGCAGAACAGATCGTCCGTCTCCTCGAGAATCCCGACCTGGCTGAGGAAATGGGGCAGAGGGGCAAGGAGATCGTGAGGCAGAATTTCCTCATTACGAGGCTGCTTTCGGACTATCTGGATTTGCTGAGCACTCTCCTATGGAAGCACGGGGACGAAGATGATCTGCCAGTCACCTCCGCTGTGGAATACCAGGATCTCAGCATCTGCAACCCGTAGGTAGGCACGGTCCCTTTCGAACGGACTTCGCCGACCCCAATGTTTGGGCGTCCAGACATTCAGCCGTCTGGACGCCTTGCTGTGTCAGCAGCCATGACCTCCGTCCACGAAGCGCATGACACAACTCGAACGGCCGAGTATAATCATCCCAGCGTCCTCTGCTTCGGCGCATTGCCGCACATGACGCGGCCAACGCGGGGCTGCGTCCGGCCCGTCCGAGAGACAGCAGCGGGACGCAAACGCGGAATCATCCAAGAGTGTGAAGGAGAGCCTCATGTTTGAAGTCAACGAATACTTCGGTGGAAACGTCAAGTCAATCGGGTTCAAGACCAGCGAAGGCCCCGCCACGGTCGGTGTCATGGCCCCAGGTGAATACGAGTTCGGAACGACAAGAAAGGAACTCATGACAGTCACCAGCGGCAAGCTCACGGTCAAGCTCCCTGCAAACCAGGAATGGACGGAGTTCAGCCGGAACGAGACATTTGAAGTCGATCCGAATCAGAAGTTCCAGGTCAAGGTCGACGGGGAGTCGTCCTACATCTGCCTGTACAGGTAGGGATCTGGGCACACTGACTGTGAGAGGGGAATCGGCTGCCCGGGCATGGTGCGGCTCCTGCGCGACTTATGAGCCCCGGCATTGCTGTCCAGATGTTCAGATGTCTCAGCGTCTAACGGTCGCATCGCGGCCAGTGCTGTCACCGCCGGTCTAACGGAAGACATCCAGCGCCGCCCAGGGAATGCGAACGATCTCGGTCTGGCCGGTTCCCCTGACCGGCTCCCCATCCAGATGTCCGGATACGGTCGTCCTCCCTTCCCAGAAGGCAAAACCGCTTTCCGGGCGATCCTGGAGTATTCGAACTTCCTGGTGAGGACACCAGGCCTGGATATCGAGGTCCAAGCCGTGAGTCTCCTCTCGAACGCGCCAGCGGGTCCCGTATTCTTTGCCGGTTGCCGGAGAAACCCAGGAATCAGTCCGCTCCAGCGTCAATTCCTCGGTGCGATAGACCGAGCTGTCAGCATAGAGGATCACCAGGTCCTGCGATTCGACCGATTCGTCGGGGTTGCTGATCTGCCAGAAGTTGATGTCAACGTCGTTGTCCAATTGAACGCAATACCAATCCCAGCCACGCGTGCCAAGCGATGACATCCACTGGTGATCCATCCAGCCGATTCCCTCGACATTCACCGTGCTCGACTGGAGCCTCATCTCTCCTTTGACATGAAGCCGTGAGAGGGCGTAGTAGTGCGAGGCCCCCCCGCTCCATCTGATCAGCCCATCCCCAGCACCGAGCAGTGGAGGCTTCTTTGACTCCATGTCCAGATTGAGGCCGAACTCGTCCCCGTGCGACTTGAGCTGGTAGGAGGAAACGCCCGGATCAGGCCTGAACCAGCGATCGCCGCCACCCCAGCGAAGATCGAGGGCCCCCACCGCATAGTGGGGAGTCGAGCCCAGAACTTCGTGGTGGAAGCGTCCCGACTCGCGTTCGGTCATGGAGACGATCTTCAGCCCGGGGCTGAAGTAGGCCACCATCGCCGCGTACTCCTTGCCCCCAGAGTCAGTCAGCTTGAAATTGCCGTACCACCACTCGATCAGGAACGCGGGGTGAGCACCTTCATCCTCGGGAAAGCGAAGCTGGGGTGGACCGATCGGGAGTGATTCCTCCCTTGGATGAGTCAAATCCTGCCTCCCCAGATCGA
>JAZFSU010000192.1:0-3384 GCA_036446335.1 Dehalococcoidia bacterium
CCTCAACCGGGGACTGCCCCTACGCCCTAACCCGTGCGTTGGCGAGAAGGTATGTCGGTTGTCGTTGCGAGGAGACCTGAGGGAACCGAAGGGCGACGCGGCAATCTCTGATACGCGAAGAGAGATTGCTTCCCCCGATAAATCGGGGTCGCAATGACATGCATATCCGTGAGTTGGACATAGTCACCAGTGAGGGGAACACTTTGATCGAGTACCCACGGATGAAGGTTGCGCGCGACGAGTTGACACTGAGCAACAGGCGTGCTAATATGCTAAATGAAAATGGTTTTCATTTAGCAGCTGGGATGATACTTACAGAAAAGGCGATAGAGTCCATTTTGCGGCGGCAGGGCTACAAGATCACCCGGCAGCGGCGTGCCGTGCTGAGTGCCATAGCCCTGGACCGAGACCACCTTAAGCCCGCTGATGTGTACCAGCGGGTGCGACAGGAGGAGCCTGGCATCGGGCTGGTGACTATCTATCGAACTCTGGACATGCTTGACAAGGTTGGCCTGATCTGCGAGGTGCATTCCGGCGGCAATTGCCGCAGCTATCTGCTGAGACGGCCTGCCGAGCATCACCATCACCTCGTTTGCTCCGATTGCGGCACGGTGGCTGATTTCACCGACTGCGATCTGGGGGATCTGGAAAGCCGGGTGTCTCGCGAGACAGGTTTTGAGATCGATGGCCACCTTCTCGAGTTCGCAGGGCGTTGCCGTGGTTGTCAGGCCGGAGCGGCCTTGGAATGAGAATGACAAGGCTTCGAGTGCTGGAGGCTGCTGCCCTGGCATCGGTGTTGGTCGCGGCGCTGGTGGTCTCCGGTGTGGCGTGTGGACAGGATGAGGAACCTGAGGACGGGATTGGGGTTATCGTTACGATACCACCTCTGGGTGATTTCGTGAGCAAGGTGGGAGGGGAGAAGGTGAGGGTCACCGTGATGGTTCCGGCCGGAGCGAGCCCTCATACCTACAATCCGACCCCGAGTCAGATGACCAGTGTCGCCAACGCGGATATGTACGCCAAGGTAGGTTCCGGCGTGGAGTTCGAGTTGGTGTGGATGGACAGGATGTTGGAGCAGAACGAGGACATGCTAGTGGTCAACTGTGCCGAAGGGGTGCAGATGATGCCGGTGAATGGTGGCGGCGGCAATGGGGAAGGCAATCGAGAACAGAGAGGGACTGATCCCCACATATGGATGTCCCCGCTGAACGCCATGCGGATGGTGGAGAACATCACCGACGGACTCGTGCAGATCGACCCTGGCAGCAGGACGTACTTCGAGGAAAGGCGGGACGCCTATCTTCGGGAGTTGACCGAGTTGGACCAGGATATCAGGGAGGGCCTGGCCGGAGTGGCCAACGGTGCGTTCATGGCCTACCATGATTCGCTGGGGTATCTTGCTGCCGAATATGGGCTCACCCTGCTGGTCATCGAGGCAGAGGGAAAAGAGCCAAAGGGTGCCGGAATAGCGCGTTCGATAGACCTGGCGAAGGAGCACAACATCGACGTGATCTTTGCGTCACCTGAATCGAGTCCCGAGAGCGCGGAGGTCATAGCGCGCGAGATTGGCGGGAGGGTTGCCCTGGCTGACAGCATGGCTGCGGACTATGTCTCGAACATGCGCGCCCTCACCGCCGAGCTGGTTCTGTCAATGGAGTAGTCATGGTCTACGATGAAGTTGTCAGGCTGGAGGATGTCTGGGTGCAGACAGGCCGGACGCCTATACTCGAGGCGATCGACCTGTCAGTCAAGGGGAATGACTTCCTCGGCATTATAGGGCCTAACGGTGGTGGCAAGACTACCCTGCTCAAGGTTGTCCTCGGGCTCATCGCGCCGACTCGGGGCAAGGTCTCGGTCATGAGGGAGCCGCCGGAGAAAGGCAGAAAACACATCGGATACGTTCCCCAGCACAACCTGTTCGACCGCGACTTCCCGATCAGCGTCTGGGAGGTCGTGCTGATGGGGCGATACGGGAGAACCGGGCTTTTCAAGAGGCATGGGGACGTGGACAAGGTGAAGGCCGGAGATGCCCTGGCGATGGTGGGCATGCTCGAAAAGAGGGATCGGCAGATCGGGAAGCTGTCGGGAGGGGAGCAGCAGCGGGTTCTAATAGCTCGAGCTCTCGCGGGGGAGCCGAGGCTGTTGCTTTTGGATGAGCCCACGGCCAGCGTGGACCCAGCGGTTCAAACCCAGTTCTACGAGTTGCTCGAGCGGCTCAAGAAGAGAATGGCGATAGTCCTCGTCTCGCACGATCTGTCCGCCATCTCCATATATGTGGACAAGGTCGCCTGCCTCAATCGCCAGCTGTACTATCACGGATCGAAGGAGATCGGGCCCGAAGTGCTGGAAGCTACGTACAAGTGCCCGGTGCAGATGATAGCCCACGGCGCCGTTCCCCATCGCGTCTTGAAGGAACACTGAGGCCATGCTGGAAGCGCTGCTGGAATACGAGTATATGAGGTACGCCCTGTTCGCAGGGTTGCTTGCTTCGGTGGCCTGTGGGATCGTCGGCACCTATGTCGCTGTGAAGAAGATGACGTTTATCAGCGGCGGGATATCACATGCCTCCTTTGGCGGCATCGGCCTGGGGTTCTACATCGGGATAAGCCCCGTGCTTGGAGCGCTGATCTTCGCCCTCCTCTCCGCCCTGGGGATGGGACTCGCAACGAGGATGGCCAAGCTGCCCGAAGACGCCGCCATAGGGATGATGTGGGTGGTGGGGATGGCGCTGGGGATATTGTTCATAGACCTGACGCCGGGCTACGCGCCCGACCTTTCGAGCTATCTCTTCGGCAATATCCTTCTGGTGCCGTTCTCTGACCTGGTCACGGCGCTGATACTGGATGTCGTTATCATCCTGGTAGTGGTGTTGCTCTACAAGGAGTTCCTGGCGGTCTCCTTCGACGAGGAGTTCGGAACTGCGGTTGGAGTTCCCACCGGCGTCCTGTACTTTGTCCTCCTGTGCCTGATCGCCCTGACGGTCGTGGTGCTGGTCAGGGTCGTCGGCATCATACTCATAATCGCTCTGCTGACGATGCCGCCGGCGATGGCGAGGCAGTTCACCTTCGACTTGCGAAAGATGATGTTCCTTTCCGTGCTCTTCGGCGCAGTCTTTACTGTGGGCGGTCTCTGGCTGTCCTATGAGTACGACGTGGCGTCGGGGGCAACGATCATACTGTTTGGCGGAGCGCTGTTCCTCGTCACAATGGGGGCCCGCAAGCTGCTGGCACGGTGGCACAGGATGCGGAGGGCTGGGCTCCCGGACGTGCCGGCCTCCTCAACGTGATATGGTGGGATTTCATGAAGAACGTTCTCTTCGTCTGTGTGCATAACAGCGGCCGCAGCCAGATGGCAGAGGCCTTCCTCAACGAGTTGGGGAAGGGG
>JAZFSU010000193.1:0-7168 GCA_036446335.1 Dehalococcoidia bacterium
CCGGTGGCCCAACCAATTGCGCAACCAGGTCCGATCTCAGCTCGTCCCACTGCTCCGTAGCTACAACCCAAACGTAGATGGAGCGCTGCTGCGCATGGCGCGCGCCGCTGGGGACGACCTGGCATACATCGACGAGGAGACATCCCGCTTGTGGGGGCGCGTTGCGAGAGAGAAGCCGGAAGGCGTCGCCGTCGATCGGACAGAGTTCGCCCGCCTCCACCCGGCGCTCAAGCGGCATCTCGTCCGTTCCGCGTTCAAGCACCTGCTCGGCGACCTTCGGGATATCGAGTCGATTCACATAGAGAGCCTGCTCGAAGCCATGTCGAAGCCGGCGGGGAAACGGCTCTCCCTTCCCCGCGGCCTGGCCTTCCATGGCGACTACAGGCACGGCCTGATAACGACGGACAAGACGCTGTCCTGCCCCTACCCTGTTCTTGAAAGCGAGAGCTGTCTCAACATCCCCGGAGAGACCGAGATCGGAGGATGGAGGGTGACCGGCACCATCCTCGACCACCGACCGCCGGAAGGCCAGGACAGTGACCTTCAGGCATTCCTCGACCTGGACAACACCGGCGAGGAAATCCGGGTTCGCGGACGCACGAGGGGAGACAGGTTCCAGCCCCTGGGGATGGAGGGCACGAAGAAGCTTCACGACTTCATGGTCGATTGCAGGATTCCCCAGCCCTGGCGGGACCAGGTGCCGCTCGTCTGCTCGCCAGAGCACATACTCTGGGTAGTCGGCTGGCGCATCGACCACCGTGCCAGGGTCACACCATCGACAAGGCGCGTCCTTCGACTGGAGTTCGAGAGAACCTAGGCCTTGTGCTTGTCCCACGATCGTGCTATACTGCGTCCCAACTTAGTACGTTCTCCGATCTGCTGTGCCTAACCCCCGACAACTCGGGGCAGGGCAGGCAGGCAAAGGGTATTGCGGGAAACGGCAATGCCTCCCATGTTTGGAAAGGAGAAGGCAATGAGAACACGTTCGGTGCTATGTCCGGGCACTCAGGCTAGTTGGGTGCCCTTCTCCTATACCCCTCCTCGATCCCGTCCGCACCGGCATCCCACAACGAGACAAGCCAGGACACACGAGGTTCAGACTCTATGAGCAGGCCCCCGGCGTTTCTGTCTGTCGCGATATTGCTGCTGGCCCTGGCGAGTCTGCTCCCGGCATGCCGAGGGTCGGCAGGGCAACTGCGCTTGGCGACGACCACAAGCCTCTATGACACGGGGCTGTGGGAATACCTGGAGCCACTATTCGAAGACGAGTACGGCATTGAACTCCACGTGCTCAGCGCCGGCACCGGTAAGGCACTGGAGTTGGGCAAGCGGGGAGACGTAGACGCTGTCGTTGTCCACTCCAGGGCCCGCGAAGAGCAGTTTGTGACCAAAGGCTATGGTGTGGAACGTGTGCCTTTTGCCTACAACCACTTTCTCATCATAGGGCCCGAGTCTGATCCGGCCAATATAAGCGGCGCAGGGCCCGAGGCCGCATTTGCGGCGTTGATGGCCAAGGGCGAGACCGATGAGGATATCAGGTTCGTCTCCAGAGGGGACGATTCCGGCACGCATGGCAAGGAGAAAGCGATCTGGGCCAGCGCGGGCTACGACTACGAAGTGGTGAGGGCCTCCAGGAGTTGGTACGTGGAGTCAGGAAGCGGCATGGGGACCACGCTGATGATGGCGGACGAAAAGCAGGCATACACCCTCACCGACATCGGGACCTACACGACGTTTGAATCGGATCTGGGCCTCGTTCCCATCGTGGATGAAGGAGACGCGCTGCTTAACGTCTATTCGATACTGGTCTCGACTCGTGCGACGAATCCGGCCGCGGCGAGCAGCATGGTGGAATTTCTCACATCGGAACAGACGCAGGCACTGATCGGCACGTACGGTGTTGAGGAACATGGCAGGCAGCTGTTCACACCTTATGCCCGCGAGGATATGTAGAGAACCGTGTCAGAACTAGCTAATGCTTTCGTCACTGCCCTGAAGCTGATCTTCACTGGTGACCCCGAGGTACTGGCTATAGCGGGCAGAACGCTCGCGATCTCATTGACCTCCACGCTTCTTGCCGCCCTGATGTGCGTGCCCCTCGGTTGCTTCATATACTTCCACAGTTTCAGAGGCAAGGGGCTACTAATAAGCGTCATCCAGACATTCTATAGCCTGCCCACGGTCTTTGTCGGCCTCATTGTCTTCATCACGTTATCCAGAGCCGGCCCTCTGGGTGGACTCGGCATTTTGTTCACGCCGCAGGCCATAGTGGTCGGCCACGTGGTCCTGATAGCGCCCTTGGTAACCGGGTTGACCATCTCGGCTCTAGGCGGGGTGAGCCCTGAGATCAAGGACACCGCTATCTCCTTGGGTGCCACCAGGTTCCAGACCGTTCGAACGATATTGGTCGAGGCCAGGTATGCTACGTTGACCGCCCTCATGGTGGGCTTTGGGCGCGCCATTTCCGAGGTCGGCATAGCGATAATGGTTGGCGGAAACATACGAGGCTTCACCAGAACCCTTACGACTGCTATGTCGCTCGAGACCTCGATGGGGAACATCGAGCTGTCCATGGCGCTCGGAATCATCCTTATCACGCTGGCGCTTGTTGCCAGCATTCTTGTGAACAGGTTACAGCGGAGGTAGAAGATGTTCCTGAAGGCCAGCGGCCTGTGCCAGTCACACGGCAACCGGATGACCCTGAGAGACATCGATCTGGAGGTCAAGCAGAGAGAGGTCTTCGTGATCATCGGCCCGACCGGTTCAGGAAAGACCACGCTGTTGAGGCTCCTCGGTCTCCTTGACAGACCGACTGCGGGACAAATCGTGGTCGGCGGTCAAGAGGTGACGGATTCCGAGAGGTCAAGACTAGGAACCCGCAGAAGAATGGCAACCGTTCTCCAGAAGCCCGTCGTATTCAATGCCAGCGTGTACGCCAATGTCGCTTACGGACTGAAGATCAGAGGGGAAAAGAGAGACGTCCGGCACAGGAAGGTGGCAACCGCCTTGGAGGCCGTCGGGCTCTCGGGCAGTGCAGAAAGAAACGCGCGCACATTGTCCGGTGGGGAGATTCAAAGGGTGGCCTTGGCCAGGGCTATGGTGATCGAACCCGAGTTACTTCTGCTCGACGAGCCCACCGCCAACCTCGATCCCGTGTCAACGTCGACCGTCGAGAAGCTGATCTCGCATATTATTCAGAGGCTCGACACAACGGTCATAATGACCACCCACGATATGCTTCAGGGACAACGACTTGCAGACAGGATGGGGGTGCTGATGGCAGGCGAGATGCTCCAAACCGGCGACCCAAGGGATGTGTTCAACCTGCCACGAGGCAGGGAGATAGCTGAGTTCGTGGGTATGGAGAACATGCTGCACGGGGTAATTGCCTCAAACGATGAAGGCATTGCCATTGTAGACATCGCCGGCAAGGTAATCCAGGCAGTGACCAACTTTGGTCCGGGCGAGCAGGTCTACGTGTGCATCCGACCCGAGGAGATAACCCTGACGGGAACGAAGGACTCAACCAGCGCCAGAAACGTCTTCCCGGGGGAGGTCGCCCGGGTTGTATCGTTTGGTCCCCTTGCGCGAGTTGAGATAGACTGCGGTTTCCCATTGGTCGCCCTCATAACCAAGAGGTCCGCGGACGAAATGGACATGCACACGGGAAGCCATATCAACGCCTCCTTCAAAGCAACTGGAGTCCACGTCATCACAAGGTAGACGCAGCGGATCCCTGGGGGATCATCAGGAGAATCGGTGCCTGGTCTGCATCTGCGGCTTTCGGCCCCGGTTCGGGCGGCACTGCCAGCGATTGACAACCATCACCCGTGCTGGTAGGATTTCTGCGCACGGAGACCCTCCGTCAAGGGCACAACAGTCCATGCGAAAACGTTTGGCCATCTGGATAGCTGCAGTAGCTGTTATCGCCATCTTCATCTTCATCCTCATCGACTACGTCAGTGAACCATCGCACCCCGCAGACTGGACAGCGAGATACGATGGCCCGGCCAACGGCTTCGACGAGGCGGTTGCACTGGCCATCGACACATACGGTAACATCTACGTCACCGGCTCGAACAGAAGTGATGGCTCTTCGAACGACTATGCCACAGTGAAGTACGACCGGGACGGGAACCAGTTGTGGGTAACGACCTACGACGGCCCCTCCGGCGGATACGACAACGCCCGTGCCATAGCGGTTGATGACTCCGGGAACGTCTATGTCACCGGAAGAAGCGAGGGGGACGGAACCAGCTACGACTACGCCACGATCAAGTACGACCCAGATGGCTACCAGGTCTGGGCAGCACGGTACGATGGTCCGGCAAGCACCAGCGACGGCGCGGTTGCCATAGCGGTCGACTCCACAGGTAGGGTGTACGTCACCGGCTACAGCGCGGGCAATGGTGCGGACTATGCCACCATCAAGTACGACACGGACGGCAACGAGGAATGGGTGACCCGCTACGACGGGCCAAGAGGCACCGGCGACCGTGCCACTGACCTCGCTGTGGACCCACAGGGGAACGTCTATGTAACCGGTGACAGCTCAGGCAACAACACCTCGACTGATTTCGCCACAGTGAAATACGACAGCGGCGGGAACCTGACATGGGTCGCACGCTACGACGGTCCCGCCAGCCTGCGGGACGAGGCTACCGCGATAGCCGTGGATCGGTCAGGCAACGTGTACGTAACCGGACAGAGCGCGATCAACGCCGCGTCCAGCGACTATGCGACAGTGGCATACAACCCTGATGGAAAACAGCTTTGGGCAGAGCGTTACAATGTGCGTCCGGATGGCGAGGCTCGGGCCAACGCCATAGCCGTGGACGACGAAGGCAACATCTACGTCACCGGCAGTTGCCGCTTCACGACCAAGGGCTACACTCAAATTGACATCGCCACCGTCAAGTATGGTTCAGACGGCAACAGGTTGTGGGAGGCGCGCTATGACAGCTTGGTCAAGCAATCCGACAGGGCCAATGCCATAGCCGTGGACGATTCCGGGAGTGTATTGGTCACTGGCTCCAGCGAGGACATCGGCAGCGGAAACGACTTCATCACGATCAAGTACGGCAGCAACGGAGAAGAGTTGTGGCACGCGCGCTATGATGGCCCGGACAGCCTCGAAGACTCCGCTCGCGCTGTGGGCATAGACGATGAGGGCAACGTTTATGTCACCGGCTTCAGCTACAGCGATGAAGCGTCCTCCGACTACGTGACAGTGAAGTACTCTCCCTGAAACTCGGGCACGGTAGCTGCCGATCATGTGCTCGCCGCGAATGCGCAACTTCCCTGGGCAAGTTCGAAAACTGCAGCTAGCCTCCCTGATCACCCACCAGGTTGATGATCGCCACCCCGCCAAGCATGAGGCCAATAGACACGATCTTGAGAGACACAATGCCTCGGCTCATGCGCTCATCCAGTACAGCAGGGTAGATGCGGCTCAAGGCCATAGCCATGATGAACACGAATAAGGGCCGCGACCCCAGCAACGTCGATACGAGCGAGACTGGGCCCCTCTCGATGGCCCAGAAAGAGAGAAGGATGCCCACCAGCGCTATCACCTCGTTGAAGGCGATCAACGTCAGGACAGTCCTGCGTGCATTCATCTCCCGCAGTTCGGCCAGGACCCTGGGCCGCGCCGAGACAAGGACAAATACCAGTCCAAAGCACAAAGCGTTCACGGCATACATATTCCAGAAGGAAATGTCATCCAGAGCGTACTTGGAGCCTGTGTTGGCCACTCCAAACAACATGCTGGAGGCCACGAGCAAGATGAATGACCTGCGCAGTCTCACCCCATGTCCTCCGCCCCCGCCTCGCGCCGAGATGAGCACTGCGCCAGCGACTGTCATGAAGATCGCCAGCCACTGTAAGACGCTGAGGGACTCGCCAAGGAACGGCACCGCCAGGATAGCCACGAACACCGGATTCGTGTGAGCAACCGGGATGATCCGGGATACTTCCTCGGTGCGCATGGCATGGAGCATCAGGAGAACCGCCACAGTTCGCGCTATAGCCGAAAGAACGGCCACGAACCAGGCAAACGCTGGGACTCCATCCGGTAGCGGGTGCGTGCCGAGGACAATCAGTCCGAAGACGAAGTGGGCGACGCCCGCCAGTATGAGGAATGCCCACAGGCTGGGCATTCGCTTCGATATGAGGTGGCTGTCGACGATATTCACCACGCCCAGCATGGCAGCAACAAGCAGCGCGGCACTAATCCATGTCATAGTCGATCACGCTCGTCAGGATGAAAGCCGACCGTCCGTTCGTACGCGGGCACAGGGTTGGGTAACAGGTGCTAGAGAACCGCCGCAGGGAACTCGCTGGAACTCTGAGGAAGACGGTCAGACCCCTCACCGATACCGGATTCCGGATGAGTCGGAGGAACATCACAAGATGCCTTAGCGCCCGGTCGAGCCATGGCCTCCACCACCGCGATCGGTAGACGTCAACTCCTCGACCTCGACCAGCGCAACATCTGCGATCCTGCCTATCACCATCTGCGCTATCCTGTCACCGTGCTTCACCTCGTGGGCCAAGTCGGGACTGAAGAGGTACATCGTCACCATGACCTCGCCTCTGTAGTCGCAGTCCACTGTACCGAATGTAACGCCGACGCCTCGGGATGAAAGGCCCGACCGGGGGCGGATCTGTACGTCGCAACCGGCGGGCACTTCTATGGCGATCCCAGTGCCTATGAGCTTGGGCTTAGTGCCGAGCGAGGAATCCTGATCGCCCTCGATGCACGCGAACAGATCGAGTCCGGTGGAGCCCGGGGTGGCGCGGCGAGGAAGGATTGCGTTCGACCGCAGCCTCCTGACCTTGACTATCGTGTACTCCTCGCTCATATCGGCATCAATTCTAACAGCTTGCGCACAGCGCCGCCATAGGACGCAAGAATATGCAAGCCATGTCTCGCCATTGCAGGAAGTGTAGCGCTGTCACTCCGGTGACCACGAAGCTTGGCCACGGGCAAGGCGACCTCGCGGCTCTAGCGTTGTCACTCCGGTGACAACGATGCCCGCTTGGCCACGGGCAGGTCGACCTCGCGGCTGTAGCGTTGTCACTCCGGTGACAACGAAGCTTGGCCACGGGCAAGGCGGCCTCGCGGCTGTAGCGTTGTCACTCCGGTGACAACGAAGCTTGGCCACGG
>JAZFSU010000194.1:0-9202 GCA_036446335.1 Dehalococcoidia bacterium
ACGGCTGGCTCAGTTCACCGGGAAGATCCAAGTACAGAGTCACCAAAGAGGGCGTAGACTGGATGCTCAAAGCCTTGAGGGAGTGGCAGAGCTACTCCGATAGTGTGCAGAAAGCGCTCGCCAGCATATCGGTCTGCGCCGCCGTGGCGGATTGCGACATTTCCAAAGGCCAGAGGGTAGGCCTCATAATGCGAAACGGCCTCCTCATTGCCGTTGGCAACCCAAGCACAGAGGCCACTGGGATGGCCGTTTCGGCGGCTCGGCAAGGCGAAGATGTCGGCGTCTCCAATATAGATGGAATCGTACCTCTGGAGATTGGCAAGGTTACTGTCCTGAGGTTGCCCGCGATCCAGAGGGGCGGCTCAAGGGAAACCGATCTTGACAAGCTGACGGCCGCCGTCCGAGGCGAACAGACAGTCGCCGCCATGGGCATAGAGGCCCTCGTCGCGCTGAGGAAAGCAGGCGTCGAGCCTGCCTGGCTGTACGGCGTAAAGGAAGCAGTTGTGGAGGCGGCGCAATGCGGTCTGTCTCCCATCGTAGTATGCGCAGACAGCGACACCTCGGACCTGCTCGGGCGGCTGGAAGAGAACCACATAGAGTACGATATCCTCGATGCAAGCAAGCCCAAGCGTGCCTAGAGACGTCTGGCGGCAGTAGCCACGCAGCCAGCCAACTTTCTGCCCAGGGTGCGTTGGTCGCCCCAATCAGCTTCCCCCTGCCACACCACTTGACAGCTTGCTCTCGTTTCCCCGTAGAAAAACGGCGCTTTCATCTATTGACAAATCCGGTGCTCCGGTCTATAATCCGCAATGGCGGACTTGAATCCGACAACATGGGTTCCATGGCGCCCGGGTGCAGAAGGGATCGGATGACGATTCGATAACCTGAATGCGAACGAAATCAAACCCACGACACGGAGGCTGGAAGTGCGAATCAAGATGAAGCTAAGATGGATCAGTATACTGCTGACATGTGCGCTCATTCTTTCGGTGTCGATGACACCGTCCGCGTTGGCGTACTCCTCCTATCCCCTGCAGCCGGCTGACACGGAGGTCGCCAGCGCCCTGGACTACCTGCGAGGGGCGCAGCAGTCTGACGGCAGCATAAGTGACTTTGCGACCTCGGCCTGGGCAACCATGGCCATTGCTGCCGCCGGCGAAGACCCGGGCAGCTGGAAGGTTGGAAGCAACCCTTCCATAGTCGACTACATGGCCAGCAGCGTAGGCAGCGCCAGCTCGGTCAATGACTACGCCCGCACGACCCTGGCGGCAGTCGCCGCCGATGAAGACCCCACTAGTTTCGGAGGCGTGGACCTCGTGGCCTCGCTCGAGGCTTCCTATGACGGTACGCAAATCGGCGATGCCGGGTTGCTGAACGATGACTTCTGGGGTGTGCTGGCCCTGATCTCGGCCGGAAAGAACCCGTCTTCGGAGATTGTCTCCAACGCTGTGGCATTCATCAAGTCGAATCAGAACAGCGACGGCGGCTGGAGTTGGGCTGTTGGGTCAGACAGTGATGTCGACGACGCAGCGGCAGCGATCATGGCTCTCGTTGCAGCCGGAGAGTCCACAAGCTCGACCGCTGTTCAGGACGGCCTTGCCTACATCAAGTCGACGCAGATGGACAACGGCGGTTTCGAGGCCTGGGGTGCAACCAACTCGGCCACGAACTCGTGGGCCATCGGCGCGATAGCGGCTGCAGGCCAGGACCCCACTAGCGCCTCCTGGCAGAGCGGAAGCGCCAATGATCCCATTGATGACCTCCTGACATTCCAGAACCCGGACGGCTCGTTCAACTGGCAGCCGGCGACACCGTCAAACGTGGCGCTGATGGCCGCCTACGCCATACCGGCTCTGGTAGGAAATCCATATCCGGTGAAGGCACTGGCACCCGAGCCGCCAACCGGAGAAACGGTCAACATAAGGATCGAGGGGCAGAATTCGACTATCTGGCAAGGGGACGTCACAGTTACCGAATCAACGATCATGGATGACCAGGGCGTCTCACACCATCTGCCTGATCCCACAGCCCTCGGAGCCGTAGATGAGGCTTCACAGGCAGGCGGCTTCCCCTACGTGGTGCAGAACACCGCCTACGGCCTGTACCTCTACTCGGTCAATGGCGACGAGCCCGAGGGTTGGAGTGGCTGGAATTACCGGGTGGACTACGGTAGCCCGATGGTGGGCGCCGCCACTTTTGTCCTGGGACAGACCACGCCACCGACCCCGCCTCACACGGAGGTGCTCTTCTTCTGGGGCGCATGGGATGCCCTTCCTTCCAGACTGCAGGTGGACAAGACGACGGTTTCCGTCGACGAGGTGTTCACAGCCACAGTGACCTACTACGACGACAATACTGGGACGTGGGTTCCTTTGGAGGGTGCGACGGTGCACGCCGACCAGGACTATCAAACCGCCGCGGACGGCACAGTCGCAATCTCAGTGGACCACAGCGCCACCCTGGAAGTGTATGCTGAGACGGCCGGCTATGTCCGAAGCGAAAAGGCCACTGTCACAGTTACTGGCGGCAGCGGTGGAGGCCCTTCGTCCAAGGGCCCAGTCTCGCTCTCAGCAACAATAATACCCGCCATTTCCATCGAAGTGGCTCCTTCAAGTCTCAACTTTGGATCGCTGGGACCGAGAGACGTGAGCGCTCCGCAGTCCATAACTATTACCAACACGGGCGCATGGACGGCTCTGGTAACCGCGGAAGTCACAGACAGCGCCGATGGCCTCTTCGTGGAGGGATTGAACCTCGACGGGAACCTTTGGAGCCTGTTCGAGACCACCGTAGCCAGAGGCGACTCCGGGGCGACGCAGGCAACACTTGCCGTGCCCGAGGACTACTCGGGCGTCGGTGCCATGGGCGGTGCCCTGATACTGTGGGCCACAGAAGCGCCCTAGACACGCGTAATTGTGGGAAGGGGGAGCAGCCGAGCTGCTCCCCCTTCCGTAGGCTTCGAGTTACACGGAATTCGAAATCATGGCCAAAAGACACGCATTCCTGAGGATCTTGCTAGCCGCAGCGTTGCTCGCGCTGTTGCCAACCCATGCTTGGGCAGCGGGAGTGGGAGCCTCTCCAAGTGAGCTGCGTTTCGACGAGGAACTCCAGGACCGCACTCAAATACTCCACGTAGTGAACACCGGTGACGAGGAGTCGAGCTACAGAGTATATGCCGAGGGGGAATACGAGAGCTGGTTCGATATCTCTCCGTCTGAGTTCTCCCTGGCGCCGGGCAAGAACAGGGAAGTGGTGATAACCGTGTCACCTCCTGCAGCGGCATCCGGTGAGCACACGGCAAACATCTGCATAGTGTCTCTCGAGCCTTCAGCGGCGCTTCAGATCGGCGTAGGTGTGAAGGTGCCAGCTCACATCTCCGCGGCCCTGACGGCGCAATCATCGACACCAACGCCATCGGCGTCACCGACGACGCCGGCGCCATCGCCGCCCCGCGTCCGAATGTGGCTGGCACCGGCTATTGTCCTGCCCCTGCTACTGCTGGGAATAGCCTTGTTCTGGCGTCGGAGGAAGGGCACAAGTGAGGCGCGTTAGTGCCCTGGCCCTGCTGGTACTTCTTGTCGTCATCTCTCCATACAGCTGCGCAACTCAGACCTCCGGGGAAGCCGGAACAGACATTGGAGTACGCGTGGTGGCGACCGGGGACTTCGGCGCTGAGTTGCTTCTCGACGAAGCAGTCAGGGTATCCCCCGGAACCTCGGCGATGCAAGCCCTCAAACAGGTGGCAGACGTGGAGACCCGATATGGGGGAAGGTTTGTAAACGGCATCAACGGGCTTCGTTCCCAATTCCCCGCGAAAGACGACTGGTTCATCTATATCAACGGCATCTCAATCAACAAGGGTGCGCCGGACTACTCGCTTCGCGACGGTGACATCGTCCACTTCGACCTTCATGACTGGCACTTCCGCATGTTCATTCCGGCAATCATCGGGGACTTCCCGGGATCACTGCTGCACGGCTATGAGGGAAAAGTCAGGCCAACTGTGATAGTCTATGACGACGGGCTGGAGCAAAGCGCCAGAGACCTGGAGACCAGTTTCAGAGAGCTCGGCCTGACCGAGGTCTCGACCCGAAGTGCGGGCGAACTGGCCGAGAGCGACAAGCAACGCTCCAACCTCATGCTCATTGGCACCATGGATTCCGTCCTGATGTCGGAGTTGAACCGGGCCTGGGACAGGCTCGGATTCTTCGTTCACTTCGGAGACAGCACGATGACAGTTTTCGACTCCAAGGGCGAGTTGACCGCGGAGTACGGCGCCGGCAGCGGAGTGATCCAGGCCACCCAGAGCCCATGGAACCCCAAGGGCATCGGGGTCTGCGAGAACGTGGTCTGGATGATATCCGGCACGGACAGGGCCGGGGCAAGAAGCGCGGTGGATGCCCTGATCAATCAGTACGACAAGTTTCTGTACGCCTTCGCCGCTGTCATAGACGGTGGCGATGTAGTCACGGTGCCTCAATGATCAGCTTCGCGTACCGTGAGAAGCGAACCGTAGTCCACAGACTCAACCCGTTCTGCAAGCTTGCCTGGGTGGGCAGCGTGTTCGCACTTGCCCTCATGCTGGACAACCCGGTCTACCTTTTCCTTCTCTTTCTTTCGAGCTTGCCTCTGGTGACAGCGGCCAAGGTCTGGAGAGAGTGGGGCTCTTTCATGAAGTTCGCGCTGTTCCTCTGCATCACGATAATAGTTGTGAACGCTCTGGTGAGCTACAACGGCACCCATGTCCTGGCTGAAGCCCCGTTTCGGATCCCTGTGATGGGGACTCCGATAATCACCCTCGAAGCCATCATATATGGCGCAGCCATGGCCATCAGACTGCTGGCAATCGTCTCCGCCTTTGCCATACTGACTTTGACGACCCATCCCGATGACCTGATGCTCTCGATGATCAAACTGAAGCTGCCATACAAGTCTGTGCTGGTGACCTCGCTTTCCACCAGATTTGTTCCCACGATGGTCCGCGATGTGGAACGCATTGCCGACGTCCAACGGTCCAGAGGGCTGGAACTCGACAAGGGAAATCTGCCTCGGAGAATCAAGGCGCGAACATCGGTCTTGCTGCCGCTGCTCTCCAACTCCCTGGACCGGACAGTTCAGATCGCGGAGGCGATGGAGTCCAGGGCCTTCGGGAGCGGGTCGCGAAGAACGTTCCACAAGGACCTGAAGATGAGCGGCTTCGACGTGGCCACAGTGATACTAGGGCTCGCTCCATGTGCCTTCGGCATCTTCATGCTCGTCAGGGGGTACGGAGACTACGAGTACTACCCCACGCTGGGTGAAATGAGCCTGAGCGGCCCGGAGTGGGCAACGCTGCTCGTGTTGGCACTGCTCCTATCGTCGGTGGTGCTACTGGCCTTCCTGAAGAAGAAGGTTGATCTTGATTAGAATAAAGGACTTGACCTTCCACTACGCAGACTCACCGAAGCCAGCCTTGCGAAACGTGAATCTCGTTATCGAAGACGGCGAATTCATCCTCGTGACAGGGCCCTCCGGCTGCGGGAAATCGAGCCTCTGCAGATGCCTCAACGGCCTGATCCCTCATTTTCACGGCGGAACGATAGCGGGCGAGGTGGAGGTGCTTGGCCTGGATGCAATCAGGCAGCCCACAAAGAAGCTGGCGACCAAGGTGGGCATGGTGTTCCAGGACCCTGAGAACCAGCTGGTAGCCATGGATGTGGAGCGGGAGATCGCCTTCGGGCTGGAGAACCTGGCCTTTCCCAAAGACGTCATGGCAAAGAGGGTGGAAGAGGCCCTGGACACGGTGGGGATCTCGGGCCTTCGCCACAGGCCGGTACATGAGTTGTCCGGCGGCGAGAAACAGAAGGTTGTGATTGCATCGACCCTGGCGTTGCACCCGGATGTCCTGGTATTGGACGAGCCCACGTCAGAGCTGGATCCGAAAGGCGCTGAGGAGGTGCTCTCCATTGTCCAGCGCCTCAACGACGAACTCGGGATAACCGTCGTGCTGGTCGAGCACCGTCTGGACCGGGTGGCCCATTATGCAGACAGGATCATTGTCATGGACGACGGCCAGATCATCGCCGACGGCAGGCCCAGGGACGTCCTGGCCAAAGTGGACACGATGAGCATCGGAATAGGCGTGCCTCCGATAGTCAGGTTGGTGCGGCGTCTGAGCGGCAACGGTTTCGACATCGATGGCGTACCCCTCACCGTGAAGGAAGGCCGATCGATGCTGGCAGACGTGTTTCGTGGGGCGCGAGGAGGATCGTTATCCCAGGCAAAGGCGGTCCAGGGCAAGCCTGTGATCGAGATAGACGGGCTGTGGCACTCCTACCCTGAGGGGCTCACTGCCCTGAAGAATGTGAGCTTGAAGATATGCGAGGGGGAGTTCGTCGCCGTCATGGGCAGGAACGCCTCAGGCAAGACTACGCTCGTCAAGCATATCAACGGTCTCCTGAAGCCAACGAGGGGGAAGGTGAAGGTGGCCGGAATCCGGACCAAGGACGCCACCGTCGCGGAGCTGGCCCGCAAAGTCGGCTTCGTCTTCCAGAATCCCAACGACCACATATTCGCTGACACTGTCGAGGATGAGATCACTTTCATTCTCAGGAACCTCAAGTTTGACAGCAAGGACATTGCACATCGCGTCGATGAGGTGCTGAAGAGGTTCAACCTGGAAGCGTACAGAAAGCAGTACCCACGTTCGCTGAGCGGCGGCGAGAGGCAGAGAATAGCCATGGCATCCATTCTCGTAGCCGAGCCTGAGGTCCTAATCCTGGATGAACCCACGAGGGGCCTGGAATACGGACTCAAGAGCGAGTTGATGCGCTTCCTCGACGAATACAGGGGCAGAGGCCGTACGGTGGTCCTGGTCACGCATGACGTGGAGACGGTCGCCGAGCATGCCGACAGGGTGATATTGCTCAGCGAGGGCAGGATCGTGGTGGACGGCGCCAAGCGGGACGTCCTGTCGCGGGCGCTGTTCTTCTCGCCCCAGATAAACCGGCTGGTGCAGGCGTTTGAAAAGTACGGCGTCCCCAATGACATACTTACAGTCGACGAGGCACTGGCCATACTGAAATGAGAAAGAGTCGCTGGATCCTGCTGCTTATCCTGATCTTGGGAGCGGTCGCCATTGCCCTTCCCGTCTTCTCCCCGGGATCATCGGATGTCTACGCGAACTGGGGGCTCATAGCGACCGTGCTGGCTGTCCTGGTCGTAGCTGCGTTCTTCTTCGAATTCGAGTCGGCGGCCCTGAGCGCGAAGGAAGTGGCCCTGGTCGCGATGCTGGGAACCATGTCCGCTGTCCTCAGAATCCCCTTTGCCGCCATCCCGAGCGTGCAGCCCAGCACCTATCTCGTGATCTGCTCCGGATACGTGTTCGGACCCATTGCGGGGTTCATGGTCGGAGCGATAACCCCGCTCGTCTCCAACTTCTTCCTGGGCCAGGGGCCCTGGACACCGTTTCAGATGCTGGCCTGGGGCTTGCTCGGCGTTCTGGCCGCATACTTCAGGCGATTCAACCTCGGACGGTTCGGGCTGGTTGTCCTCGGTGTAGTGGGAGCCTACTTGTACGGGTGGATAGTCAATACATGGTACTGGGCTTCTTTCATCTATCCCCTGACATTCAAGACATTCCTCGTATATCAACTCAGCAGCATATGGCTTGACAGCTTTCACGCCATGGGCAACGCTGTTTTCCTCGGCCTCTTTGGAGTCAGGACCATCCAAATCCTGGAGAGGTTCCGCAAACGATTCAACTGGGTCCTCTCCACTTGACCTGGTGGCATACGGCGGCGCGGTATGGTTTTCGGGGATGGCCCCGCTCGTGCAGACAACAGTCTTTCCCGGCAATTTGCCTGCCAATTTGTCTCAAATTGCCAATTAGTTCGTCAAACCTATTGACAAGTGTGCAATTATCTGCTAGCCTGCTTCGCAGTAACGTGCAGGAAAGGAGGCTTACGATGCAAGCATACTGTATGAAGTGTCGGGCAAAGAAAGAAATCAAGAACCCGAAGTCGATCACCATGAAAAACGGCAAGCCCGCCACGCAAGGCGTGTGTCCGACCTGCTCCACCAAAGTATTCCGAATCGGCAAGGCATAGCGATCAGGCCTGAATGCAATAACTGCGCCCCCCTGCAAGAGGACAATTGTCCGGTGGGCGCAGTTATTGTGTTTCCGGCATCTTCACAGTCGCGCAGTACCATATTCTCATCGTTGGCTACCTGAAAGAACCATTGCGTGTCCTCCGCGAGCCATGATAAGGTTGTGCCGTGCACGGCTTGAAGCCTCAGAACGAGCTTCGCCGAGGGAGGGATCATATGGCTCAGAAGCGTCGAACAGACAGCGCGAGTTCTCTACCCACAGGTTCACACATATGGCCATCGAAACGCTACACTGAGTTGCACAAGCGCTCGCTGGAGGACCCCGAACGGTTCTGGGCGGAAGAAGCGCGGAAACTGGACTGGTACAAGACCTGGGACCGCGTTCTCGACTGGGACCCGCCATATGCACGGTGGTTCGTCGGAGGCAAGCTCAACGCCAGCTACCAGTGTGTCGATCGCCACGTGAAGACATGGCGCAGAAGCAAGGTGGCGATATACTGGGAAGGCGAACTGGGAGAGACAAGGGTTCTGAGCTACTCCACCCTGTACCGAGAGGTCAACCGCTTCGCCTCAGTGCTGCAGAAGCTTGGCGTAGTGAAGGGCGACCGGGTCATCCTCTACCTCCCCATGATCCCCGAGCTGCCAATCTTCATGTTGGCCTGTGCCCGAATCGGGGCAGTGCACACGGTGATCTTCTCCGGGTTCAGCGCACAGGGGATGAGCGACAGGGCCAACGACACACAGGCAAAGGTAATCATCACAGCAGATGGCGGATACCGCCGGGGCAAGGCGATAGCGCTCAAGGAGATTGCCGACGAGGCAGTCAAGACCTCTCCCTCAATAGAGAAGGTTATCGTGGTCAAGAGAACGGGAGAGCAAGTCCCCATGACCGCGGGCAGGGACTTCTGGCTTTCGCAGCTGCTCGACGAGGCGGAGAAGCTGGTCAAGCCCGAACCCATGGATTCCACGCATCCGCTGTACATACTGTACACCTCAGGCACCACCGGAAAGCCCAAGGGGATAGTCCACAGCACAGGCGGATACATGGTGTTCAATCACTCGGCCTACAAGTGGGTCTTCGACATCAAGGAGGAGTCGGTCTACTGGTGCACCG
>JAZFSU010000195.1:0-6393 GCA_036446335.1 Dehalococcoidia bacterium
GCCTCTGCCCCGAACCCCGCCTTGCTGCCTCCAACACTCGAACCCACTCCAAATGGTGTCGGCAGGTGCGAGTGCAGGGCCGTCTCCGCGATTGCCTTCTCACGCAACCTCTCCAGGTAGCGCCTCAGGTCGTCCCGCTCCCCCTCGGAGAGACAAGATACTATTCCATCGATGATCCGGCTCATCTCAAGTGCGCTCTGCAACGACTGAAATCCCTTGTCCGTGATGGCAACGGCTATCGGACTTGCCTTGTGCGGGCCTCTTCGCCGTTCAACGAGACCATCTTTCTCCATGCGCTTCAGCAATTGGGACGTTGACTGATGATCTCTGTCCATTACCTGGGACATCTCAGCAACAGTCGTAGGGCCGTCCATGATCACCAACGACCAAAGAGCCCATGTCTGCGTTATTGAGAGGCCCGTAGGCTCGAGCTCCTTCTTCCTGGCTTTCAGCATTGCGTTCAGCGTCGTGCCGACAAGGCCAAACAGCTGATTCCCCTCGGAGATGGTCAGGTCTGCTTCCATTTTGGTTTGCCTGCTCCTCCCTTGCGGACATGCCCCACCATCGTCCGTCCCTGGTTGGAACCGTCCAACAAGCCGGCGCCAGCACCAACGGCTATCGCGGAGTCGATGCAGGCTATAGTATACACTAGTGTATGCTATAGTTCAACAGGGAGAGGCGCACACATCGCTGTTTTGGAGTGGCGCCCTGGGGTCTCGCTGGTTCCGCTATCGACTGCGTGACGTTGCCGTGGCATCAAGATCGATCCAGACGTCCGTGGCGTCACTCATGAAGACCCTGAGGCCAGTCATCCGAATACGACCTCTGGCGGCGCAAGTCTCTTTCCCGGGGAGTCTCTGTACTGACCGCTGGAGTCATCGCAGCCCTACTCCACCATGGGAAACCACTACTTTCCACGAAAAGCAGGAGGCCTCTTCTCCTCGTGTGCCTTCACGGCTTCCCGATAGTCCTCGGTGCAGATCAATATGGATTGAACATCCATAGCCGCGTCGAGGCCTGCCTTGATATCTCGCTGCTGGAAACTCCTGTTTATGAGTTGTTTGCCCAGACCCAGCGCAATTGGAGCCTTCCGAGCCATCTTCACCGCGATCTTGCGCACCTCCTCGTCGAAGGTTTCTCGCGGGAAAACCCCATTCAGCAGCCCCCACTCCGCAGCTTTCTTCGCCGGGATGGGGTCGCCGCTGAGAATGAACTCCTTGGCTCTTGCCAGGCCGATCAACCCTGGGAGTCGCACGGTTCCTCCGGAATCGGGAAGAATGCCAAAGTCGATCTCCGGCAAAGCCAGGGTGACATCGTCCACCGCATATCTCATGTCACAACATAGAGCCAACTCGACTCCGCCGCCAAGTGCCGGCCCGTTCAAAGCCGCGATTGTGAGCTTCTGAATATCCTCAAACTCGTTGAACACCCGGTTCCAGTATTTCCTTTGCCTGACGCGGAAGGTCTCAGGTGTGATCGTCCCCACAATGTCAAGGTCAGCTCCGGCGCAGAAATACCTTCCCTCCCCCTTCACTACGATGACGTGCACTTCATCGTCAACCACGATCTCCTGAAAAAGCGCCCACAATTCATCCAGCATCTCGAAGTTTATCGCGTTGAGCTTGCCCGGGCGGTTCAGTGTGATGGCGCCCACGCCCTCTGACTTTTCATAGACAATGTTTTGCAGTTCCATTGGTCCGCCTTTCGACAGCTATTCCGGCCCCATCTTGGTAGGAGTGCCTACCTCCACTGCGCTCCAAGATTTCAGCCATCCTTATGCCCGGTTCTCCAACCTAGAATATCTCTCTTTCCTTGTCGACAAAATCCGGGTAGAACGTATAGTACTCTTGGGCTTTGGCATCCTTGAGACCTGCGTAGGTAGCCTTGGCCAGGGTAATGTTCCCCCGCTTCCGATGGAGAGCCACGAGATCTTCCTCCTCCACGGCCTCCAAGAGCTTGTCCAAATCTTCGCCAGTCAACCCTAGTCTCTCCATCATCTCTTCCCGCTCCATGTAGAGACCGGGATGCTGGCAGTAGAAATCCGCCAGGGCCTCCATGATCTTCTCTTTCGCTTCGGGGCCTGAAGTAACGCTCTGGGTAACCGGTTTTCTGCTTGCGCTACGAAGGGCCACGTAGTCCTTCAGCCAGAGTCTCCAGACCAGGTGCTGCATGAGTTCGTTGGCCCCCGCACCTATCTCTATGAGCTTGGAATCCCGCATGAGCCTTTCAACAGGGTAGTTCCTCATATACCCGTCCCCTCCGTGGCACTGAACGGAATCCAATACGGTTTTCATCAGAGATTGCGTGGCGAAGACCTTGGCGATGGTGCAGCCCAGAGGGACATCGACGCCTATGTCCATCTTGTGGGCCGAGTAGTAGACCAGAAGACTGATCAAGTTTGTCCTGGTCACCATATCTCCACACATGGTTTGAACGCCAGGGATCTCGGCCAGAGTCTGGTTGAAGGCCACGCGCCGGGTCACATAGTCCGCAGTGGCTTCTATAGCCGATCTGGATGTCCCCACAGCACCAGCCGCAACCCCGATCCTTTCGATATTCAGGGCATCCATGAGGACTTTCCAGCCATCACCCTCGCCCAAGATACGGTTCTCTTTGGGAATCCGCACATCATCAAAGTTCAACACAGCGTGTCTGGACCCAAAACGTCCCACGGGGTCATGTATAGCCTCAACCGAGAATCCAGGAGCCCCTTTTTCGACCACGAAGGCGCTCAGATGGCGGTGAGCCCTACGATCTTCGGGATCATCGCTAGTCTTGCAGTAGACCACATACAGATTGGCGATACCGCCAAGAGTAATAAACCGCTTCTTTCCGTTAAGGACGTATTCATCACCTTGAAGTACGGCCTTGGTTTGAATGTTGGCCGCATCAGACCCCATGAAAGGCTCGGTAATGACAATTGCAGCAAAGAGTTCGCCGGTGGCCAGTTTCGGAAGCCACTGTCTTTTTTGTTGCTCAGAGCCAAATCTGACGATAGGCGAGTATCCGTAGATAGTCGTCTCGTAGAAGTCTACGGCGACAGGGGCCCCCCGGGCAATCTCCTCCAAAACAATGCAGAACCCGGTAGTCCTGCCAATCCCCTTTCGCATGCCACCATATTCTTCAGGTATGAAGGCTCCGTACCAGCCCCTCCTGCCCATTTCTTCGAACCAATTCCATGGAAACTTCTTCGTTCTTTCGATTTCATCTACCTGCCGCCTTATCACATTGTCTGCAAAATCCGCCACCTCATCAGCCAGTCTCCCTTCCGCTTCACTCCACCACAGGTATTTCTCTCCTGTATACATGGCTATGCTCCTCTCAGTATTGTTCTCCGTTCAAGAACGCCCATCCTGCATTTGACCAAACCTCCTTCCGGCAAGCTTCCTGGCTTCGGAGGCTATCGAGCTTGGACACGGGCTCTAGTGCATGCGGACGAAGGCAGGCTTGCGCAAAGAGTAGTGGCCCCCGACTCCTGTCGTCGATCGGCATTCAGAGGCAGTCTACATGACGACGCCGCCATCCACGGCCAGTATCTGTCCGGTCATGTAGTCAGCGGCAGGCGAAGCGAGGAATACGGCGACTCCCTTGATCTCGTTCTTTGTTCCCAGCCTCTTCATATGGATGGCACTCATCAACTGAGGCTCCCGGTGTTCGACCAGATACTTGGACATCTTCGTTCCAAAGTACCCCGGGGCGATGGCATTTACATTGATATTGTGGGAACACCATTTCCGAGCGAGGTCGCGCGTGAAAGCGACTATGGCTCCCTTGGCGGCGCTGTATGGAATTGTGTTTGACAGTTCGGGGTCCACCGAAGCCAGACCGGATATTGAGGTAATGTTGATGATCTTGCCCTGACTCCGCTGGATCATATGCCGTCCTGCCTCCTGGCTGCAGAGAAAAGTCCCGGTGGCATTGACGGCAATGGTCTTGTTCCACACGTCCAGTGATACGCTCTCCGGAGGCTCCTCCCATATGAAGCCAGCGTTGTTGACAAGGATGTCCACCTTTCCAAACTCGGCCACGGTCCTCTCGACCAGGGCCTTCACCGAGTCAGGATCAGTAACGTCGCACTGCGCAGCCAGCGCCCGGACTCCGATCTCTCCAACAGTCTTGGCTGCCTCCTCGCAAGGCTCCAGTTTCCTGGCGCACAGCATCACATCCGCGCCGGCCTCAGCCAGCCCCTCAGCCATCCACAAACCCAGGCCTCTGGACCCGCCGGTTACGATAGCTACCTTTCCATCAAGTCTAAACAAGCCAGCAACATTCATTGGTCAGACCCCTTTATCTTGGTTCAAATCCTGGCAATAGGGTACAGCAACATCAAACCTCTTTTCAACATGGGCTTCGGATGAGCTTCTCCACCGTACGGCCGTACGCCATACCGACCACCTGCGCTATGTCAGGCTGCCCCGGAAGCAATTCTCCTGCCCATATGATAGCATCGTTTTCCTGAAGCATGCACCGGACACTCGGAACTCACTGCGAAGGGACGCTCTTTGGCATAGAACGACAGTACTGCTCTTGGGCAACCGGGATCATTGGTGCACTTACTCTACTTGTGTCGAAGTGAAAAAGGTGCGACAATCGACCCACGGACCACTCCAATTCATAAGGATCAACGGGAACGAGACATGGAAACGCATGAGTCGACTAGTCCCAGAATCGAGCGCATCAAGGCAAAGCTTCTTTCCTCCCCGTACGAGGTCTGTATCGAGAGGGCGCTCCTCTACACAAGAAGCTATCGCGAGACGGAAGGGCAGCCGCCAGCGACGAGGGCCGCGCAAGCTTTGGCCAAGACGCTCGCTGAGATGACGATCTACATCGACGAAGACGAGTTGATCGTGGGCAACAGGACAAGCAAGCGCCTTGCAGGCGTAATCCCGGTGGAACGGGGCGACATCAGCACAGTTCTCGAGATGGAGATGGACACTCTCGGAGCGAGGAAGCGCCCCTTCCTACTGACAGAAGAGGACAGAACGGCCCTGAAGGAGCAAATCCTGCCCTATTGGAAGGGCAGGACGGTCAGGGACAAGAAGGGCACATTGTGGGCTGAAAAGGGCTTGATGAAGGTAAGACTCCGTGGGGAGATCGACCGGCATTGCCCGAACATGGCCCTGGATGTGTTCGACGTACAAGGGCATCTGGTGTTGGGCCACGCGAATGTGTTGCGTCAGGGCTTCAGTGGGATCAAAGAGAAGGCAGAATCCCGCTTGAAGGAACTGCGCGCGTCGAACACCGGCTCCAGCACGCAGGCGGACTTCCTGGAGGCCGTAGTAGTATGCTGTGACAGCACCATTGCCTTCGCACACAGGTTTGCCGAGCTGGCCCAGCAGCTGTCAGATAAGGAATCCGATTCTACCAGAAGGGCCCAGTTGCTCAGGATCGCCGCAAACTGTCGGCAGGTCCCGGCCAATACACCCAGGACCTTTCATGAAGCGATGCAATGTGTCTGGTTCACCCAAGTTGTGGGCCAGATCAGCTACGGGATGGCTGCCACGTTCGCCCTCGGAAGGGTCGACCAATACCTGCACCCGTTTTACAGGAGAGACCTTGAAGAGGGGATCATCACCAGGGAGGAGGCCCGTGAACTGCTCGAGGAACTGAACCTCAAGCTTACTTCAAACATACTCCTGCTCCCTGAAGCGGGGTTGGAAGTGGCCAGCACATTGGGCACAAGCCCGCAGCCGATAACCATAGGCGGCCTGACCGGTGACGGCGATGACGGAACGAACGAATTGTCATACATGATATTGGAGGCATCCGAGAGGTCCAAGGCCGTCATCAACAACCTGGCGATACGAATCCACGATGGCACGCCCCACGATTTTCTGCTCAGCGCATGCAAGTTGTATGGTGCAACCTCAGGGCAGGCATTCTACCATGATGAGGTAGTCATCCCGGCCCTGGTCAGAGATGGGTACAGCTTGGCAGAAGCCAGGGACTATGCGATTGTTGGGTGTGTCGAGCCAACCGGCTCCGGGGACACATTTGGCTGTACAGGCGGCACCGATCTGAAACTTGGTGCCGTCCTGGAAATGACGCTCGTCAACGGCGACTCCCGCCAAGTGCCTGAGCAGGGGCTGCGCACCGGGGATCCGAGAGAGTTCAAGAGCTACGAAGAGTTTCTGGAGGCGTTTCGCAAGCAGCTGCGATATACCGTGAAGCTGGCAGTCGATGCCGTCAACGCGAGGGATGCCGTGTACCAGGCGGAGTTCCCTGCACCGTTCGTCTCAGCAACGCTCAACGGCTGCGTTGAGAGCGGCAGGGACGCAACAGATGGCGGAGCACGCTATAACTTCGGCTCCCTGACGGCAAGAGGCCTGGGGACGGCAGCTGACTCGCTCGCGGCGATCAAGAAGCTCGTGTTTGATGACGGTGCGCTCACCA
>JAZFSU010000196.1:0-14476 GCA_036446335.1 Dehalococcoidia bacterium
GACAAAAGCGAGATTGCTTGCTTTGCTGGTAGTGGTGACGCTTGTCCTCGTCCCGACCTTGGCTCTAGCCCAAGGGCTTGCGATGCCGTGCAGGTTTTACGGCACTGTAACAGCGGATGGCGTTGCAGTGGATGACGGCACGGTGATCACAGCTACGATAGACGGGGACGAATACACTGCTACTACGCCTTCCGCGTATGGCGCTTCGACGTTTTCGCTGAGAATAGAGCCGGCAGATGGCGTTACCTATGCTGAAGGGGTTACAATCACCTTCATGATAGGCGATGAGTCGGCAGCGGAGACTGGCGCCTGGGAGAGCGGCGGCAACTTCGAGTTAGACCTCAGCGTTGGCGAGGGGTCAGGTCCAGGTCCAGGCCCAGGCCCAGGCGGGCAGGGGCCAGCAGGCCCGGCAGGACCGACAGGACCGGCAGGATCTGCAGGAGCTGCAGGAGCCGCGGGCTCGGCAGGACCGATTGGCCCCACAGGCCCGGCAGGAGATGACGCTTCGTCGATCCTACCGATCATCGCTCTGGTCATTGGCGGAGTTGCGCTCTTGGTGGGCGGAATGGCCATGAGGAAAAAGGTCTAAGGGCGCGGAACAGCGCAAAAGGTATTCAGAGGAAAACAGATTCGAGGCCGCCCGCCAATCGGCGGGCGGCCTCTGATTTACCGGTTGTCGGCGCTCTTGAAAGCAGAGCGGGGCAACAGCCCATCTTCTTGACAACTGTCCATCTATGTTATACCATCCTTTCGACGTGCGCCCCCCCCTCATGCAAGCGGCTCAGGGTGTTGCCATTTGGCAACGGCTGATGCGGGTGGCTGGCGAGGGTTTCGAACCGCAGTTGCGGACCGTTGGAATGGGCGAGGATCTGGGAGACGTGCGAAAGTCGGGCGGCGTATCTTACGGGGTATCAGGCCATCGGAGGTAAAGAATGAGAGTAGGGGTAATCGGTATCGGCCAGTGCGGGGGCAGGATCGCGGATGTCCTGACCTATCACAGTATCTGGGGAAGACACAAAGGGATCGTCCCGTTTTCTCTCGCCGTCAACTCGGCGCAGTCCGACTTGCTGGGGCTGAAGACGATCCACAAGGATGACAGAATCCTCATGGGGCAGACCGTGGTGAAGGGGCATGGCGTGGGCCTGAATCGAAAGGTTGGCGCCAAGGTTGCCAAGCACGGAATGCACACAATCATGCATGCCATCACGGATAAGGTTGTGCATCACATCGACGCCTTCCTGGTTGTTGCCGGGCTAGGCGGCGGCACCGGGTCCGGGGCTGCGCCGGTCGTAATTGCAAAACTCAGACAGGTCTACGAGGAGCCCATTTTCTTCGTGGGCGTTCTTCCCAGCGAGGACGAGGGGCAACTGATGGCTATGAACGCTATCGAGTGCTTCCAGGAACTGGAGGGGCTGGTCAACGGCATTCTCCTTTTCGACAATGATGTGTGGAAGAAGGAGGGTCGACCCCTCGAGACGAGCTACAGCATGATGAACTACGAGCTGGTGAAGCCGCTTCCCTTGATGCTGGGTGCCGGCGAGACGGAGAAGGGCAAGGTCGGCATAAAGGTGATCGACGCCTCGGATATCATCAACAGTTGGACGGGGTTCGCATACATCGGGTACTCCGAGATGAAGATAAGGAATACGCGAGAGAGATTCAGCTTCTTCAAGAAGAGGAGCTCCATGGACCAGCTTGACCCGGCCATGAGATGCTACACCGTTGTCAGAAACGCGGCGACGCTCAGACTTACCGGCGACGCCGATATCAGCAAGGCCAGGAAGGCGCTGATGATCGTTGCCGGACCTCCTGATGAGTTGAACATGGAGGGGTTCTCGCATGCCAAGAACTGGCTGGAGAACTCGATAGCGACCTCCGAGGTCAGGGGAGGAGACTGCCCGATTCGGGGATGGGATTCGGTGGCTGGCTTGGTGCTGCTGTCGGGGTACAACGAGATTCCCAGGTTGGGCGTGCGTATGAACAACGGCGCGGAGACGCCGGCGAAGGCGCCTGAACTGTCCAGAGAGGCTGAGCTGAATTTCTAGCAGAGTGTCACAAGCTGCGATATGAGGGGAGCGACATTATGAAGCCACTGTGGTGGATACCGGTAATGATGTGTTTCATCGCCGGTTTTGTGTTCCTGATACCGGTGGGGGACGCATCAGGCCCGACGTTGGCCTATGATGCCGTAGTGCCATTGGCGCCATTGAGTTCCATATTGATGTGGATACTCGGGATACTGATCTATGCGCTGGGAAGACGGACCACCGGCAGGCCCTTGCGTCCCATGTAATTCGGCTGGCATCTATTGGTAGTCGAGCACCAGAACTTTCGTGTCCAAAGGCAGGTGCGACTTGGACACGCTGAGTTTGGGCTGCGGGAGGGCCTCCTGGATGCCCATCTCTTTGAGGAAGCGGTCAAGGGGCTCCAACTGCAAGCTCACCGCTTCCGTCTTGAAGTGCATCGGGATAACCAGCCTGGGCGAAAGCAAGCTAATCGTTTCCGCCGCTTCTGCCGCTCCTAACGTGGATACTCCCCCCACCGGCACCATCAGAATATCAGCGCCGCTCATCTGCTCGATCTGAGCCGAAGTCGGCACGTGGCCAAGATCGCCAAGGTGGCAGATCTTCACGTCTTCGATATCCAGGAAGAAGGCAGTGTTCTTGCCTCTTTGTTCACCCTCGGACGAATCGTGAAACGTTGCGATCCCGTTGATGAAGACGTTGGCGATTTCATACTCTCCAGGCCGGCTGACAATTCTGGGGTCGTTCCCCACACCCTCCAGGTGGCTGTGCTGGGGATGGTCGTGACTGACAGTGACAATACTCGCTGTCAGTTTCTTCATCGGGTAGCCCAATGTCTTGTCGAAGGGGTCGGTGATAATAGTAGCTTCCTTCCCCTTGATCCTGAAGCTGGAATGACCCAGCCAAAATATATCCATTTACCCCAATCCTTCCCTTGTCTTGATTTCGGGCCTTTGCGGCCTTCCTTTCACCGCCTGACGCTTCCGCCTCGAATCCGCAACACGTTCGGCACTGGTGCGGATTCCGCGAGCGCCACCGCTGAATCGTCCGACGACCGCGCTGGGCTTCCCGGAAACCCAGGCCTGTCATCCTGGTAATCCAGCTTACACTGAAAAGAAGCACGATGCAAACGCCAAACCCCAGCTACTCAAGGTTCTCCACGTGCAATCGGTCTATCGCCAGGGCTGTGCCCCTCCTCCTATGAAGGCAGCTATCGTTCCCGCAGAGTTCACTTTGAGCCTATTGTTGAAGTGCCAGGCTGTGACTGGGATCACTATGCCGCTGGTGAAGATCGTGTATGCCAAGGTGCCCAACGATGTTGAACCCCTTCCGGCCCGGTGTGCGGTGGCAGGGGTGACTTCGCCGGACGGCTTTCGTGCTATTCCCTGAGGCGAGAGAGCAGAGCCATCTTGAGGGCCGTGCCGCCGCTGCAAGGACCAGCTTGATCAGGTCGCCGGGAAGGGAATGAGTCTTGATATTGACCACCCCGTTGGTGGGGTCGAGGTACGCGAAAGCTGCCTGCCAGCCGCTCAGTGATGCCGCAGCGAAGAAGCGCGCCAGCCACGGGAGGCCGAAAAGGCAGATGATGGCGTTGACGCTGAGCACAGCAAGCGCAGTGGCCCGGAAACGGCGGCCCCCAGCCTTGAGCAACAGAGTGTCCGCCATGGTAGCGGTCGTTGCCAGGCCATTTATTGCCTGCCTTGTCTCTTTAGCTCAGGATGTTGTCCCACTTGGTCCCCACTCAATCACCATGGAGCCCCAACTGAGGCCTCCCCCAAAACCCACGAGTGCTACGTGATCGCCTGCCTTCAGCCTCCCTTGCTCCACAGCTTCGCAGATGGCAATGGGGATTGAAGCAGCCGACGTGTTGCCATAGCGGTCTACGTTGATGAAGAGCTTGTCCTGGGGAAGGCCGAGGTTTCTGGCTGCCGATTTCAGGATGCGGGCGTTGGCCCGATGGGGGATGAGCAACTCGATATCAGCCAGCTCGATGTTTGCGGCGTCGATAGCCTGCTGGGTCGCCTCACTGATGATATTGACGGCGAACTTGTACACTTCTCGCCCGTTCATGGTCAGGAAGTAGCGCCCATCGTTCACGCCACAGGGGCCGGGGGTGTTGAGGATACCCGCCATGGACCCGTCGCTGCCCAGAACGAAGCTGAGGCAACCAGGGAGCGAGTCGCTGCCTTGAATCACGACCGCTCCGGCACCGTCGCCGAAGAGCACGCACGTGTTGCGATCCTGCCAGTCGAGGATGCGCGAATAGACATCGCTGCCCACCACCAGAACGTTATCGTAGCTACCGGCCTCCACGAACTGACAGGCTGTCACCAAGGCGTGGATGAACCCGCTGCAAGCGGCGTTGATGTCGAAGGCTGAGGCCTTCTTGGCGCCTATGCCGTCCTGCACGAGAGCGGCACAGGCTGGGAACATGTAGTCGGGGGTGCAGGTTGCTACGATAACGAGATCAAGGGCCTCGGGATCGAGTCTGCTGACCTTGAGGGCCTCCGTGGCTGCGTGCAGTGCAAGGGTGGCCGATGTCTCCCCGGCAGAGGCGATCCTGCGCTCCCTGATGCCTGTACGGCTCCAAATCCAGGCGTCCGAGGTGTCGACCAACTGCTCCAATTCGTGATTCGAGAGTATCTTATCGGGCAGGTACTTGCCCCACCCTATAGGCCGCGCGTATCGAGTCAATGAGGCCTCTTTGAAAACGGTAGTCAAAATCGGAGTATATCAAACTTGGCATTGGGGGTCAACATCTTGACAAGACGGGGCTCGGAGTGCTAAAGTTAGTATCAGTTAGCACTCTTCCGCCTAGAGTGCTAATGGAGGCGGGTGGCAATGGTCAGTGAGAGAAAAGAGAGGATTCTCCGCATTATCGTCGATGAGTACGTTTCAAAGGGTGTGCCTGTCGGCTCCGGGACGATTGCCGGGAGGGGGCTGGGAGTGAGCCCGGCGACGGTGCGCAACGAGATGTACGAGCTCGAAGAGCAGGGCTATCTTACGCAACCCCACACATCAGCTGGGCGCATCCCTTCAGACAAGGGGTATCGTCATTATGTCCAGGCGCTGATGGCCGCCGTTCAGCCTTCTGCGGTTGAGCAGCGTCTTATCTGCCATCAGTTTCATCAGGTTGAGAGGGAGGCCGAGGAGTGGACGCGGCTCGCTGCTGCCATTCTGTCGCGAATGCTGAACAGTGTGGCCATCGTCACATTGCCCAAGCCTAGCGAGTCTCGGCTCCAGCGCCTCGAGCTTGTATCGCTGCAGGAGCTGTTGGTCCTGCTCGTACTGATACTGAGGGAGGCCAAGGTTAAACACCAGCTCTTGGCTCTGGATGAGGCGGTTTCTGAGGATGAATTGAGTTCCTGCGCTCGAAGACTCAATGCCGCTTACGTAGGGCTTATGCCTTCCGGGTTTCCGGTGAGTAGCATGGAGCTTACCCCGTTCGAGGAACAGGTGACCAAGGCCACGGCGCAGATCATGCAGGCCGAGGATCAAGAGGAATACGAGGAGCCCCAGGTTGACGGCCTGCGTCATATCCTGAGCCAACTTGAGTTCGCTTCGAGCAAGAAGGTGGCTGACATCGTGGCACTGCTGGAGCAGAGAAGCCTGGTCAAGATGCTGCTGCCTCAGGTGTTGACCGGGGAAGGGCTCCAGGTGGTAATAGGCGGCGAGAACAGGTACGAAGTGATGCATGAGTGCAGCGTTATTGTCACCAGGTACGGTATACCCGGGGAGGTGGGAGGCGCCATTGGTGTGGTGGGTCCGACCCGAATGCAATATGATCGCGCAATCCCCGCCGTCTCCTTCCTGTCCGAAGTCATGAGCGACCTGGTGAACGAGGTCTACGGGTAGACACTGCTGGGCCTGAGGGGCTGAGACAACGATTCGGGAGTGTTTCGTTTGGCCACGGAAGACAACAAGGATGGATCCCCAGTTGAGGAAGACATAGACGTCGAAGGCGCTCAAGAAGCGGAGGACATAGAGTCGATCCGTTCGGCGCTCGAGGACGAAAGGCAGAAGGCGGAGAAGTACCTGGCCAACTGGCAGCGGGCGGAAGCAGACCTAATCAACTTCAGGAAGCGCATGGAGCAGGAAAAGGCGGACTTGGTCACTTTCGCCAACGAAACGCTGGTCCTGAGTCTTCTTCCAGCTCTCGACGACCTGGAGCGAGCTCTGGGGAATGTCTCCGAAGACCTTGGTGGAACGACCTGGGTTGAGGGGATCGAGTTGATCCAGCGCAAGCTGCAAGGCGTTCTTCAAGCACAGGGGCTTTCGGCGATCGAGGCTGAGGGTCAAGACTTCGACCCCAATCTGCACGAAGCTGTGATGTGCGTGGAAGGTGACGACGGGAAGGTTGTCGAAGAGCTGCAAAAGGGCTTCCGGTTCCGAGATCGCGTGATCCGCCCATCCATGGTCAAGGTGGGGCAGGAAGGCAGCGGGACGGGGCCGAGCCAATAGCATCAATGAACATTTCTGACTCCGGAGGATAAGCATGGGAAGGGCAATCGGGATTGATCTGGGAACGACTAACAGCTGTGTCGCCGTGATGGAAGCGGGAGAGCCGGTAGTGATCACGAGTCAGGAAGGTGGACGGGTGGCGCCGTCTGTCGTTGCAGTCAGCAAGGCGGGCGAGCGGCTGGTGGGTCAGGTCGCCAAGAGGCAGGCCGTGACCAATCCGGAGAATACTGTTTTCAGTATCAAGCGGTTCATGGGGCGCAAGCTGAACGACCCCACTGTGGAGCAGGATAAGAAGCTGATCCCATATGAGCTGAGCGCCGCGGCCAACGGTGATGTCAGAATCAAGATGGGCGACAAGGATTACAGTCCGCCTGAGCTTTCGGCGATGATTCTGCAGAAGTTGAAGACGGATGCTGAGGCTTACCTTGGTGAGAAAGTCACCGAAGCGGTGATCACCGTGCCGGCCTACTTCAATGATAGCCAGCGACAGGCCACAAAGGATGCTGGGAAGATCGCCGGTCTCGAAGTGTTGCGCATCGTGAACGAGCCCACAGCGGCTTCTCTGGCCTACGGGCTGGACAAGAAGAAGGACGAGGTCATAGCGGTCTTTGACCTTGGTGGAGGCACCTTCGACGTCTCCATCCTCGAGCTGGGAGAGGGAACGTTTCAGGTCAAATCGACGAACGGCGATACTCATCTTGGCGGCGATGACTTCGATCAGCGCGTGATGGATTGGCTGTGCGATGAATTCAAACGGGATCAGGGAATTGACCTCAGGCAGGACCGCATGGCACTTCAGCGGCTCAAGGAGGGCGCGGAGAAGGCAAAGACCGAGCTGTCCACGGTGATGCAGACTGACGTGAACCTCCCATTCATTACCGCTGACGCATCAGGGCCAAAACACCTCAATATTACGTTGACCCGAGCCAAGCTGGAGCAACTCGTGATGGACCTCGTCGAGAGGACCGTGGAGCCTTGCCGTCAGGCGCTGGCCGATGCCGGCATAGCTACTGGCCAGGTGGACGAGGTCATCCTAGTTGGCGGGCAGATAAGGATGCCCCTGGTGCAGCAGAAGGTGAAGGAGTTGTTCGGCCGGGAGCCGTCCAAGGGAGTCAATCCCGATGAGGTCGTCGGAGTCGGCGCGGCGATCCAGGCGGGTGTGCTCCAGGGTGATGTCAAGGATGTTCTGCTGCTCGATGTCACCCCACTCACTCTTGGCATCGAGACTCTGGGCGGGGTGATGACGTCTCTCATTCCTCGAAACACGACTATTCCGACGTCCAAGAGCCAGAGTTTCAGCACGGCAGCAGACAATCAGCCCAGCGTGGAGATCCACGTGCTTCAGGGCGAGCGTCCCATGGCCACCGACAACAGGACCCTGGGTCGCTTCATGCTCGACGGGATCCTTCCGGCCCCAAGGGGCCTGCCTCAGATCGAAGTCTCATTCGATATCGACGCCAATGGTATTCTGAGTGTCAAGGCCCACGACAAGGGCACCGGCAGGGAGCAGAAGATCACGATTACTGCGTCCAGCGGCCTGAGCAGGGAAGAGGTCGAGAAGATGCAGCGAGAGGCCGAGGCGCATGCGGGTGAGGATGCCAAGAAGCGTGAAGAAATCGAGGCTCGCAATGTGGCCGATAACCTGGCATATACTGCCGAGAAGACGCTGCGTGAGCAGGGTGACAAGATCGCCTCAGATCTGAAGGGGGAGGTCGAGGGCAAAGTCGAAGCCCTGAAGTCTGCGTTGTCGGGGAGCGACATCGGACAGGTGAATAGTGCCGCTCAGGAGCTTTCTGAGGTGCTGCAGAAGGTGGGTGAGGCCGTTTATCAGCAGGCGGAGACACCGCCCCCGTCGCCCGAAGAGGGAGAGGCGGGGACCGGAGACGAAGGAGCAGTGGAAGGCGAGTTCCGGGAGGTGTGAATCCGTTATCTTAATGCCGTTCAGGATGGCAAGCAGGGCGGGGTGATCCCCGCCCTATTCATTTGGGCGCATCTCCCATGTTACGATCCGGGAACGTTGACCGCCAAGGGAAAGCAGGATACACTTGGATCAAACCCGTTTGAATATTGCTCAGGCGGCGCGCAGCTGCCTTGAGTTGCCTTTAAGGTCGAGGGATTTGAGTTGACCCAGCAGAGATGGCATGTTTGCCCCCCGGTTCCTTCCGATCTCTCCTCTCAGCTGTCAGGCTTTGATCCTCTGCTGGTCCAGTTGCTCTATAATCGCGGAATCACTGAGCCGGCCGGTTTCGAGCCCTTCATCGCCGGCGACGAGAGACTGGCGAATGATCCCCTTCTTCTGCCGGACATTGACAAGGCGGTAGCCAGGATCAACCGCGCCTTGCTCGGGGGCGAACTTATTGCCGTCTTCGGCGACTTTGATGCCGATGGCATAACGGCCGCTGCCGTTCTGGTTCAGGGTATCGGCCAGCTTGGCGGAAATGTGATCTCCTACATTCCCCATCGGTTGAACGAAGGTCACGGGCTGAACGATTCCGCCCTGGAGCACTTGAGACTGGAAGGTGCCAGCCTTGTCGTCACGGTGGACTGCGGCATAACCGGTGCCTCTGAGGTGAAGCGAGGGCGAGAGCTGGGTCTTGACATAGTCATCACGGACCATCACGTGCCGTCAGACACCATCCCTGATGCGGTGGCTGTGGTCGATCCCAAGCTTCCCGAGAGCGAGTTTCCCTTCTCTGAGCTGGCGGGCGTTGGTGTGGCGGTGAAGCTTCTTCAAGCGCTGTTTCGGGCTGCCAACAGGGGTGCGGAAGCAGATGAATTTCTGGACCTGGTTGCTTTGGGGACCGTTGCTGACATGGTTCCTTTGACGGGAGAGAACCGATATCTGGTGAAGCGCGGTCTCGAGGTTCTGAACCAAAGTAGGAGAGTTGGCCTGCAGGAGTTGGTGCTCAGCTCCAGGCTGGAGATGGGGAAGCTGGACGCTCAGGATATCTCATTTTCACTCGGCCCCAGGCTCAATGCCAGTGGACGGTTGGGCCACGGTGTCACGAGCTATGAACTGCTGATGACATCGTCTCGTGAGAAGGCTCGGGAGCTCGCTGCGATGCTCGAGGCCGGGAACACTGAGCGCCGGAGGTTGACTTCCGAAGCTTTCGAGAACGCACGAGAGAAGCTGGCTGGTGAGGCCGGCGAACTGCCTCTGCTGATCGTGGGCGACTCCGGTTATCAGCCGGGTGTTGTCGGCGTCGTTGCTGGCAGGCTGGTCGATGAGTTCTATCGCCCCGCTATTGTCATTCATCTTGACGAAGGGACGGCCAGAGGAAGCGCTCGCAGTATTCCTGATTTTGATATCATCGCGGCCCTGACTGAGTGCAGGGACCTCCTGACCCGTTTTGGCGGACATTCACAGGCGGCAGGCTTCATCATGCCCGACTCGGATGTGGACAAGCTTCGGGAGCGACTTCAGAAGATCGCAGCTCGGGAGCTGGCCGATGTCGACCTTCGTCCCGCCTTGAGCGTTGACACTGTCGTTCCCCTCTCGGCGTTGCGAGGACAAACCTACAAGATGATAGGCCGGCTCGAGCCCTACGGGCAGGCCAATCAGATTCCTTGTTTCCTGAGCAAGAAGGTGCAGGTCGTCAGCTCGCGTGCTGTCGGAGCCAATGGGGATCATCTCAAGCTCAAGGTTCGAGACGGCAACGTCGTGTGGGACGCGATCGCCTTCGATCTTGGCCATCGAGAGCTGGCATCACATTTGGACATCGTCTATAATTTGGAGACGGAAACCTGGACCGGCAGGGAGCTCCTGCGCCTCAACATCAGGGACTTCAGTCCTGCATCTTCAACGCCATAGCCTCGGGCGCCGAATGATGAAACGGTTTCTCATACTGCTGCTTGTTCTGCTGGTGTACCTGAGCTGCGTCCCCGATCCCGATGGTCAGGTGAGAGTAGTTCGCGTTATCGATGGCGATACTATCGAGATAGCAGGTGGTGCTCGCGTCAGATACATCGGCATCGACACGCCCGAGGTCTACCCGGATATGGAGTTCTACGGGAAAGAAGCGTCGGACAAGAACAGGGAGCTGGTGGACGGAAAGATGGTGACCCTGGAGAGGGACGTGACGAATAAAGACCGCTATGGCAGACTGCTTCGATATGTGCATGTCGATGGGCTTTTCGTGAACGCTGAGCTTGTGCGGCTCGGCTACGCCCGTTCGTTCTCCTACCCTCCTGATATACGTCACCAGGAGCTCCTTTCGCAGCTCGAGGAGGAGGCGCAGGAGGCTGGACTGGGTCTCTGGCAGCGCTAGGGTCGGCCCAATTTCGCTTTCTGGCTGAGCTTGCCTCCTTGGCACCCAACCGAGCCCACTGGAGACCCATGGGTGGGTTGAAGCGTCCGCTTCAGTCATATCTGGAGCGGATGCTCCGGGCTACCCTGTTTGGCCGGGGCTTGGGACATTCTCAGCTCGCCACCACTGATCGGGCTTCCTCGTGCTTTTGCTGGGCAATCTGTACTAGCCGCGCGTCCTCCGTGTATAATCCGTGCATGAGCGGTCATCAGGTACGCTGCCGATCGCGCAACGGGGAGAGATGGAAGAGCTAGGCCTGCTTTCGAGCATGGCGATCGTATTGGGGGTCGCCCTCGTTGGGGGTATGGCCGCGCGCCTGTTGCGGCTGCCCGTCATCCTCGGCTACCTCGTCACCGGGATTGCCATCGGCCCTCACGTGCTGGGCTGGGTTCCTGAGGTTGACGACGTCAAGACGCTAGCGGAGATCGGCGTCGTGCTCATGATGTTCACCTTGGGCGTCGAGTTCTCTTTATCCACGCTGAGGCAGGTGGGCAGGATCGCGGTGTTTGGCGGGACTGCCCAGATCGTGGCCACGGTGGCTCTGGGGCTGGTGGTCGGCTTGGGTCTGGGCTGGGAGTACAGGGAGGCCATCGTATTCGGCTTCCTCATTGCCCTGAGCAGCACCATAATCGTCCTGAAAATGCTGATGGAGCGAGGCGAGATGGGGAGCCCGCACGGGCGGGTCATGATCGGCATTCTACTGGTGCAGGACCTCAGCGTGATTCCGATGATGATCATCTTGTCCTCGATGGGCGAAACCGAGACCTCGATTTGGACGGCTCTGGGATGGGCAGTCTTGAAGACGGCGGCATTCTTGGGAGCGATGTTTGTCCTGGGCTTCTGGGTGCTTCCCACGGTCATGAGTAGAGTGGTGGAGAGGCGCTCTCGAGAGCTCTTTCTACTGGCGATAGTGTGTCTCACCTTCGGCGCTGCCTTCGGGGCCGACTACGTTGGGCTTTCGATCGCCCTCGGAGCCTTCCTGGCCGGGCTGTTCTTTAGCGAGTCCCAGTACGCTCATCAGGCTCTGGCCGACATCAGACCCCTGCGGGACATATTCGCTACCCTGTTCTTCGCCTCGATTGGCATGCTTGCCGACCCCAGCTTCATTACGGAGAATCCGGGGCAGATCACAGCCGTTGTAGCAGCGATTGTAGTGGGCAAGTTCATCATCATGTCTCTCGTGCCGTTGGCTTTTGGGTATAGCGCCAAGACGATTGTCTTCGTGGGCAGCGGCCTGTTCCAGATCGGGGAGTTCAGTTTCGTTCTGGCAGCTCTCGCCCTGAGCAAGAACGTCATCTCCGAACACCTCTATTCACTGACTCTGACAGCAGCGGTGATCACCATGTTTCTGACCCCCTTCGCCATGGGCCTGACCTCGGGGCTCTACCACCGGCTGGTCCAGGCGGGAAGGGTCCCGAGACTCTTTGCCAGCAGGCGTGATCCGGAAGTGCTTGGGGGCGACAAGAAGCTATCCGGTCATGTTGTCATCTGCGGATACGGCAGGGTGTCCGCGAACCTGGGACATGTCTTGGATCGGAGGAACTTCAGCTACCTAGTCATTGACATCGACCCGAGAGTGATCGACGCAGCGCGAGCGAAGGGCATCCCGTGCATCTACGGTGATGCGAGCAACCCCGACATTCTGGCTCGAGCGGAGCTGATGAGAGCCAAGGTTCTCGTGGTCACAATGCCCGATCCGATCGCAGCGAAGCTGGTCGTGCAGAATGCCCGCAGCATCAATCCCAGGCTGGACGTGGTGGCCAGGGTCCATCGTGATGAGGATAGCGAGGTGCTGCGGGGTCTCGGGGTGGCCGAACTTGTACGTCCGGAGCTGGAAGCTGGTCTGGAGATCATCAGGCACACCCTTCACCGCTTCGGCCTGACCACGCAGGAAACTCTGTACATAGTCAACTCCCTCAGAGACGAAGCGGTTTAGAATCCGGCCCGAGCAATATGCACCGCAGCTTCTGCAAGGACAAAAGATAGCGATCAGCTAGCTGCAAGAACCGGCTGATTCTCGATTATTCAGACATACTCCTAGAACCGGAGGAATGCCCGCAGTGCCGCCCAGAGGAGGCCTGCGAGCCCTCCTCGTGCTTCCGCGGCTTTCCCCTTGGCCCCTTGGGCACCCGGAGGTGGTGGCGGTGTGGGTACGATTGCAGGCGTAGCAGAAGGCATCGTATCCGCTTCGGCAAGCTCAGGTGCCGGTGTTGGCGTCTCGCAGGTTACCTCGGTCTGCGGTTGGCCGTGGCCGGGGTGTCCCGGCCTCTGATCCACCTCGAGGCGCACCTTCAGATTCGCATAAGCACCGAAGGCCATTGTCTCGGAAGCGCCACCGGCGAGCGGACTCAAGAGCCCGTCCTCAGCTAACGCTCCATCGTCATACAAACGCCACTGTGTCGGCCCTGCCATGTCCTCCCCCATGTTGGTGATGGTGAACTCAGCGGTGCAATCGGGAAGGCTGCTGCCGGACACTGTCAAGCTGGACCTGTCCCACACAGAAGTCGGGGTCGGAGTAGGCGTGGGCGTGAGCGACAGTGTCGGCGTTGGAGTCGGTACTGCGCTCGGCGCAGGCGTGGGTGTTGGCGTCGGCGTGAAATACGTTAGGGTTGGCGCAGGCGTGGGCGCAGGCGTGGGCGTTGGTGTTGGCGTCGGTGTCGGAGTGGGTGTCGGAGTGGGTGTCGGCGTCGGAGTTGGCGTGGGCGTGGGAGGCGGAGCATCATAGCAGGTCACGTTCACGCCTCTGTCTTCAAGCTCAGGTATGTGCACGTAGACAGAATCGGCACTCAGCGGATTGCCGCACAGGTTGACACTGTCGCCATCCGCGAATCCTTCGTTGGCCACGAGAGGCGAGATATCGCTTATCTGGTTGCTTTCGAGATTGGATCGATTCAGGTTGGTCAACTGAGAGAACGCAGTGATGTCGGCTATCTGGTTGTACGGCATGTCAAGCCACGTAATGTTGATGAGACCGGACACCGGGCTCACGTCGCTGATCCCGTTTTGGTCAAGGTGGAGCTTGGTCAGGCCGGTGAGGCCGGAGAGAGGACCGATGTTGCTGGCCTGGCACCGTGCGAGATTCAATATCGTAAGGCTGGTCAGATTCGATAGGGGAGACAGGTCAGTGATCGGGTTCGCTTCCAGGTTGATCCGGTTGAGGGCTGTCAGGGACGCCAGCGGACCGATGTCCTGGATCTGGTTCTGGGGAAGATCGAGCCACGTGAGATTGGTGAGACCGGAGAGCGGCGTGACGTCCACTATCTGGTTGAAATGAAGGTGGAGACGAGTCAGGCCGGTGAGGCCCGCGAGAGGAGAGATGTCACTTATCTCGTTTCTGTCCAGGTCGAGCCGGGTCAGGGCGGTGAGTCCGGCGATCGGGGAGACGTCCGATATCTCGTTGTACGAAAGCTCCAGCCACGTAAGGCCCGTGCAGTATTCGAGGCCGGTGAGGTCGGCAATGCCCATCTGGCGGGCGTTCAGAACGGAAAGGCTCTCAAGTTCAGACTGGTAGATGTCTCCTGACGGGTTGCCTATTGCCTCCCGAATGGCTATCTCGAGGTTCGGGTCGGGAATAGCGACCACCACATTTGCGGCAGCCATCCCTGGAAGCATCAACGAAGTCAGCACCAGCACCGCAATTGCGGTCAACAGCTTCTTAATCATCATCCACCTCCCACCTCACTG